>NZ_BAAAPF010000291.1:0-8783 GCF_039531005.1 Streptomyces synnematoformans | reverse complement strand
CTTTCCGGCGGGGTCCGGTGGCGGGGGGGGTCGGCGGCCGGGACCCGGGCGCGGTACCCCGGCCCGGCGGCCGGACCCGGCAGGACGAGCGCGAGCCGGGCGCCCAGGCGCGTACGAAGTCCGCGCGGCAGAGCGGCGGTTCGGCCGCGGCCGCCCAGCCCAGACGCGGCCGGGGCCGCGGCGCGGCCCGGCGGCCCAGCGGCCGGGAGCGGCACGACGAGAAGATCACGGTCTACGTCTCCGCCGAGGAGCTGATGGACCTGGAGCACGCCCGGCTCGTGCTCCGCGGCGACCACGGCCTGGCGGTGGACCGCGGCCGCATCGTCCGCGAGGCCGTCGCGGTGGTCCTGGCCGACCTGGAGTCGCGCGGCGACGCGAGCATCCTCGTACGCCGTCTGCGCGGCCGCTGACACCGACGCCCGTACGTCCGCCGGCACCGGCCGGCACCGCCCCCGTCCGCCGCCCGGCCGTACCGGGCGACCGCGCCGCCGCCCCGCCGGACGGAAACCGGGCGCGCGCCGCTCCGGGCGATACGCTGCGAGCGATGGACGACAGGCACGACGACCCGCAGCGCCCCGCGCGTACCGCCCGGCGCTCCCTCGGCCGCGGCCCCGGGGTCGCCGCGACGCCCACCAGGCCCGCTCCGCCGCCCGCCGACCCGGATCCGGTGCGGGAGCCGTTCCCCGAGCCGATGCCCCTGCCGCAGCCGGACCCGGCTCCCGTGCCCGGGCGGCCGGAGCCGTCCCCGCTGCCCATCCCGGGGCCCGCCCCGCGCCCCGACGAGCCGAGCCCGGTCCCGGAGCCGGGTCCGGGCGAGCCCGAGCCGGAGCCGGAGACCGAGCCCGCGCCGGCGGGTCCCGGCGGCGCGGACCCGGACGAGGTGCCGGAGGAGACACCGGACGAGGACCCCGCCCCGGAGAACCGCCCCGGGCCCGACCCCGGCCCGGCGGCCAGCACGGACCCGGCAGCGGACCCGGACGCCGATCCCGACGACGGCGCCTTCCGGGTCCGGCTCGCCAACTTCGAGGGCCCCTTCGACCTCCTCCTGCAGCTCATCTCGAAGCACAAGCTGGACGTCACCGAGGTCTCCCTGCACCGCGTCACCGACGACTTCATGGCCCACATCCGCGCCATGGGCCCCGACTGGGACCTCGACCAGACCACCGAGTTCCTCGTCGTCGCCGCGACCCTCCTCGACCTCAAGGCCGCCCGCCTGCTGCCCGCCGCCGAGGTCGAGGACGAGGAGGACCTCGCGCTGCTGGAGGCCCGCGACCTGCTGTTCGCGCGGCTGCTGCAGTACCGCGCGTACAAGGAGATAGCGGGCATCTTCCAGCGCCGGCTGGTGGACGAGTCGCTGCGCCACCCCCGTACCGTCGGGCTGGAGCCGCACCACGCGGCGCTGCTGCCCGAGGTGGTCATCAGCATCGGCCCGGAGGGCTTCGCCCGGCTCGCGGTCAAGGCGATGCAGCCGAAGCCCGTGCCCCAGGTCTACGTCGAGCACATCCACGCCCCGCTCGTCAGCGTCCAGGAGCAGGCGCAGGTCGTGGTCGAGCGGCTGCGCGCACACGGCGCCGTGAGTTTCCGGGAGCTGATCGCCGACGCCCCGGACCCGCTGACCGTCGTGGCCCGGTTCCTGGCGCTGCTGGAGCTGTACCGGGAGCGGGCGGTGGCGCTGGACCAGGAGGGGGCGCTGGAGCCGCTGACGGTGCGGTGGACGGGGCAGGAGGACGTGGTGCCGGTGGTGACCGACGAGTTCGACACGGCGCCCGCCGCCGCGGACGACGGTGGCGGCAACGGCCGGGGCGCAGGCGCAGGCGCAGGCGAAGGCGAGGACGGGCGATGAGCGACGCAGTAACGGACGCGACGGACGGGACGGCCGCACCGGACGCGGCGGACGGGACGGGCGCGGCGGACGCGGCCAACGCGGCTGACGTGCCGGACCCGGCGGCCCCGCAGCCGCAGCCCGGCGAGCCGCCCGCGAACCCCGCCGCCGAGCTGCCGCTGCGCCCGGCCCTCGAAGCCGTTCTCATGGTCGTCGACGAGCCCGTCACCGCCGAGCACCTGGCCAAGGTCCTCGACCGCCGCCCCCGCGAGATCGCCGACGCCCTGCGCGAGCTGTCCGACGAGTACACCGTCCAGGGCCGCGGCTTCGACCTGCGCCACGTCGCGGGCGGCTGGCGCTTCTACACCCGCGCCGCGTACGCGCCCGCCGTCGAGGGCTTCGTGCTCGACGGCCAGCAGTCCCGGCTCACCCAGGCCGCGCTGGAGACCCTCGCGGTCGTCGCGTACCGCCAGCCGGTCTCCCGCTCCCGCGTCTCCGCGGTCCGCGGCGTCAACTGCGACGGCGTCATGCGTACGCTGCTCCAGCGCGGGCTCATCGAGGAGGCGGGCACGGAGGACGGAACAGGTGCGATCCTGTACAGGACGACGAACTACTTCCTGGAGCGGATGGGCCTGCGCGGCCTGGACGAACTCCCCGAGCTGGCCCCGTTCCTCCCGGACGCGGATGCGGTGGAGGGCGAGTCCCAGGAGGGCGTCCCGTCGTTCGACGTGGACGACGACACCTGACCAACCAAGGGACTGACGGAAAGCTCGATGCGAAGCAGCGGCGGCAGGAACAACAGGAAGCCCTCGGGCTCCGACTCCCGGGGAGCGGGCGGCAAGCGCGGCGCCCCACAGCGCGGTCAGGGCCGCCCCCGCCCCGAGGAGCGGCGGTACGAGAAGTCCGGCACGCCCCAGGGCGGCCGCCCCGGGGCCCCGGGGAAGGGGGGCCGGGGGCGCGGCGGCGCGCCGGGCCGGCCCGCGCGATCCCGCGAGTACGACGCGCAGCTGGAGGAGCGGGCCAGGGCCCGGCACCCGGGGGCGCAGCGCAAGCTGCCGAAGACGTTCGGCGAGCCCGAGGGCGAGCGGCTGCAGAAGGTGCTGGCACGGGCCGGCATGGGGTCGCGGCGTGCCTGCGAGGAGCTGATCGACCAGGCGCGGGTCGAGGTCAACGGGCGCGTCGTCACCGAGCAGGGGCTGCGCGTCGACCCGGAGAAGGACGAGATCAAGGTCGACGGGCTGACCGTGGCCACGCAGTCGTACCTGTTCTTCGCCCTCAACAAGCCCGTCGGCGTCGTCTCCTCGATGGACGACCCGGAGGGCCGGCAGAACCTCGGCGACTACGTCGACAACCGCGAGACGCGGCTCTTCCACGTCGGCCGGCTGGACACCGAGACCGAGGGCATCATCCTGCTCACCAACCACGGCGAGCTGGCCCACCGCCTCACCCACCCCCGCTACGGCGTGAAGAAGACCTACCTCGCCGCCATCCAGGGCCCGCTCCCGCGCGACCTCGGCAAGCAGCTGAAGAACGGCGTCCGGCTCGACGACGGCTACGCCAAGGCCGACGACTTCCGGGTGGTGCAGAACACCGGCAAGAACTACCTCGTCGAGGTGGTGCTGCACGAGGGCCGCAAGCACATCGTGCGGCGGATGCTCGCCGAGGCGGGCTTCCCCGTCGACAAGCTGGTACGGACCCGCTTCGGCCCGATCGCGCTGGGCGACCAGAAGTCCGGCTGGCTGCGCCGGCTCACCAACACCGAGGTCGGGATGCTGATGCGGGAGGTCGGGCTCTGACGGCCCGGGCCGCCCGGCCCGTACGCCCCCGGCGCCCGCCCGGCCGTGGCGCCCGGGCCGCCGCGGCGCCCGTGCCTCCTCCCGGCGTGCCTCCCTCGGCGCTGCGCCCGTCGGCCTCCCCGCGCCTCGCGGGCGGGCCGCCGCGTATCCTTGCGCCGTGCGTACCGCCCTCGTCATCGGCACCGGCCTCATCGGCACCTCCGCCGCCCTGGCGCTGACCCGCAGAGGCGTCACGGTCTATCTGCAGGACGAGGACGCCGACCAGGCCCGCACCGCCGCGGCCCTCGGGGCCGGCAGCGACGAGCCGCCCCCCGCGCCCGTGGACCTCGCCGTCGTCGCCGTGCCGCCCGCGCTCACCGGCCCCACCCTCGCCGACGCCCAGAGCCGCGCCGCCGCCCGCGGCTACCTCGACGTCGCCAGCGTCAAGGGCGGCCCCCGCCGCACCCTGCGGGAGCTGGGCGGCGACCTCGCCCGCTACATCGGCAGCCACCCGATGGCCGGCAGCGAGCGGTCCGGCCCGCTGGCCGCCTCCGCGGAGCTGTTCGAGGGCCGGCCGTGGGTGCTGAGCCCGGACGGGACCACCGACACCGAGGTGCTGAACCTCGCGCTGGAGCTGGTCGCGCTCTGCCGCGCCGTGCCCGTGGTGATGGACGCCGACGCCCACGACCGCGCCGTCGCCCTCGTCTCGCACACCCCGCAGCTGGTCTCCAGCATGGTCGCCGCGCGGCTGGAGGACGCCGAGGAGGCCGCGGTCCGGCTCTGCGGGCAGGGCATCCGGGACGTCACCCGCATCGCCGCCTCGGACCCGGCGATGTGGATCGACATCCTCTCCGCCAACCCCGGCCCGGTCGCCGAGGTGCTGTCCGAGGTCGCCGCCGACCTCGACGAGACGGTGCGGGCGCTGCGCGCGCTGCAGGCCGCCGACGACGGCAAGCGCCGCACCGGCGCCGCCGGTATCGAGGACGTGCTGCGCCGCGGCGGCGCCGGCCGCGAGCGGGTGCCCGGCAAGCACGGTGCGGCCCCCGCGGAGTACGAGACCGTCACCGTGCTCATCGGCGACCGGCCGGGCGAGCTGGCGCGCATCTTCGCCGACGCCGGCGCGGCCGGGGTCAACATCGAGGACGTGCGCATCGACCACGCCACCGGGCAGCAGGCCGGGCGCGTACAGCTCATGGTCGAGCCGCCGGCCGCGCACGCGCTCACCGCCGCGCTGCGGGAGCGCGGGTGGCCGCTGAGGCAGTGACCGAGACCCGCGCAGGTGCCGGTAACCTGGTCCCGCACACGTCGACCCGGTTAACCCGGACGTATTCCTGAGGAAGGGTGTCGTACGCCCCGTGGACAGCGCTGCCAGGGCCCAGCGGGCCCCCGTGATCGTCGCCATCGACGGCCCCGCCGGCACCGGCAAGTCGAGTACGTCCCGGGCCGTGGCCGCCCGGCTCGGCCTGCGCTATCTCGACACCGGCGCGCAGTACCGGGCCGCCGCCTGGTGGATGCTGGGCAACGGCGTGGACGTGCGCGACCCCGCCGCGGTCGCCGCCGCCGCGGAGAAGCCGCAGATCGTCTCCGGCACCGACCCGGCGGCGCCCACGGTCACCGTCGACGGCGCCGACGCCGCGGGCCCGATCCGTACCCGGGAGGTCACCGCCGCGGTCAGCGCCGTCAGCGCGGTGCCGGAGGTACGGGCCCGGATCACCGCGCTGCAGCGGTCCATCGCGGCGGAGTCGGTGAAGAACGGCGGGATCGTGGTCGAGGGCCGGGACATCGGCACGACGGTGCTGCCGGACGCGGACGTCAAGATCTTCCTCACCGCCTCGGAAGAGGTGCGCGCCGCCCGCCGCAGCGGCGAGCTGAAGGGGAAGGACGCGAGCGACCTGGCCGCCACGCAGGCGTCGATCGCCCGGCGCGACGCCGCCGACGCCGGCCGCAAGGTCTCGCCGCTCGCCAAGGCCGCCGACGCCATCGAGGTGGACACGACGGAGCTGACCCTGGAGCAGGTCATCCAGTGCGTCGTCACCCTCGTCGAAGAGAAGCAGCAGGGTCGGTGACCGAACCGGCCGGCGCGGTGCCGGAGACACGGGGTGCGCTCGTCGGGCGGCGGATGTCCGCGCCCGTGATGCACGGCTACTTCAGGCCGCGGATACTCGGCGCCTGGCGGGTGCCCGCCAGCGGGCCCGTCATCCTGGCCGGGAACCACTCCCACAACGTCGACGGCCCGCTGCTCATGGGCACCGCGCCGCGGCCGGTGCACTTCCTGATCAAGCAGGAGGCGTTCGTCGGGGTCGTCGGCTGGTACCTGCGCACCATCGGCCAGCTGGCCATCGACCGCACCACCGTCGACCGCGCGGCGATCACCCGCGCGCTGGGCGTGCTGGACGACGGCGGGGTGCTCGGGATCTTCCCGGAGGGCACCCGGGGCGAGGGCGACTTCTCCTCGATCCGCGCCGGCCTCGCGTACTTCGCGGTGCGCTCCGGTGCCCCGGTGGTGCCGGTCGCGGTGCTGGGCACGGCGGAGCGGCGCAGCCGCGTGCTCAAGGCGCTGCCGCCGGTGCGCTGCCCGGTGGACATCGTCTTCGGCGAGCCCTTCCAGGCCGGTTCCGCGGACGGGCGGCGTACGCGCAAGGCGATGGACGAGGCGACGCTGCGCATCCAGGACCGGCTGACCACGCACCTGGCCGCCGCCAGGCGCGATACTGGCCGCTAGGGCGCGGAGCCCGGCAGACCGGGCCGTGTGCGCGGCCGAGAACGCAAGGACGAGGAACGTGATGAGCGAGACCGGCAGCTCCCCGGAGCACGCCCCGGACGGCACAGCCTACGGCGACGGGCCCGGGGAGCCGGAGCACGGGGAGCTGGGCGACGCCGAGTACGCCGAGTTCATGGAGCTGGCCGCCGAGGAGGGCTTCGACCTCGACGAGGTCGAGGGCGACCTCGCGCGGGCCGGACACGGCCCGCTGCCCGTGGTGGCGGTCGTCGGCCGGCCGAACGTCGGCAAGTCGACCCTGGTGAACCGCATCCTCGGCCGCCGCGAGGCCGTCGTGGAGGACCGGCCCGGCGTCACCCGCGACCGGGTGTCGTACGAGGCCGAGTGGGCCGGCCGCCGCTTCAAGGTGGTCGACACCGGCGGCTGGGAGCAGGACGTGCTCGGCATCCACGCCTCCGTCGCGGCGCAGGCCGAGTTCGCGGTGGAGGCCGCGGACGCCGTCGTCTTCGTGGTCGACGCGCAGACCGGCGCCACCGACACCGACGAGGCCGTCGTGAAGATGCTGCGCCGGGCCGGCCGGCCGGTGGTGCTCTGCGCCAACAAGGTCGACGGGCAGGCGGGCGAGGCGGAGGCGGCGTACCTGTGGTCGCTCGGCCTCGGCGAGCCCCACCCGGTCTCCGCGCTGCACGGCCGCGGCACCGGCGACATGCTCGACGCGGTGCTCGCCGCGCTGCCGGACGCGCCGGCGCAGACGTTCGGCGGCGGGCTCGGCGGCCCGCGCCGGGTGGCGCTCATCGGGCGGCCGAACGTCGGCAAGTCGTCCATGCTCAACAAGCTCGCCAGGGAGGACCGCGTCGTCGTGGACGACGTCGCGGGCACCACCCGCGACCCGGTGGACGAGCTGATCCAGCTCGGCGGGAAGACCTGGCGCTTCGTCGACACCGCCGGCATCAGGCGGCGCGTCCACCTCCAGGAGGGCGCCGACTACTACGCCTCGCTGCGCACCGCCGCCGCGCTGGAGAAGGCGGAGGTCGCCGTCGTCCTCGTGGACGCCGGCGAGACGCTGACCGTGCAGGACACCCGGATCCTCTCCATGGCGGTCGACGCCGGCCGGGCGCTGGTCATCGCGTACAACAAGTGGGACCTGCTGGACGAGGAGCGCCGCTTCTACCTGGAGCGCGAGATCGAGCGCGACCTCGTGCAGGTGCAGTGGGCGCCGCGGGTCAACGTCTCGGCCCGCACCGGACGGCATATGGAGAAGCTGGTGCCGGCGCTGGAGACGGCGCTGTCGGGCTGGGAGACGCGGGTGCCGACCGGCAGGCTCAACGCCTTCCTGGGCGAACTGGTGGCCGGCCAGCCGCACCCGGTGCGCGGCGGCAAGCAGCCGCGGATCCTGTTCGGCACCCAGGCCGGCACCCGGCCGCCGCGGTTCGTGCTCTTCGCCTCCGGCTTCATCGAGGCGAACTACCGCCGGTTCATCGAGCGGCGGCTGCGCGAGGAGTTCGGCTTCGCGGGCAGCCCGATCCGGATCTCGGTACGGGTGCGGGAGAAGCGGGGCCGCAAGAAGTAGCGGCCCCGGCTCCGGGCAGGCGCGGGGTCAGCGGGCGTCGTCCTCGGCCGCGCGGGCGTCGTGGCGGTGCCGGTGGAGGTGGGACCGCAGGCGCCCGGTGGCCGGCGGGGCCGGCAGCGACGGGCGGGCGGTGTTCATGATCGCGTCGAAGCGGAGCTGCTCCTCGCCCGTGCGGTCCCCGGGCAGCGCCCGGAAGAGCCGGCGGTACTCGGCGAACAGGGCGTCGTAGATCGGCGTCCCCGAGGTGCGGGCGGCCGCGTGGGGCTCGTGGGCCGGGCGCATGCCGGGAATCGCGTGGTATCGGTGCACATCCTGTGCAACGAAGGCGCGGCACGCGGGGATGCGGGTGCGCGCTGCTCCGATCAGGTGCCGGTCAGGGGCATCGTCGCGCCGACGAGCAGCCCGCGCCCGGCGGCCTGCGCCAGCGCCCCGCCCAGCAGGTCCTCGCGCGGCTGCCGGCCGATCGCGCCGGCGGGCGCCGCGTACACCAGCACCTCCCGCTCCTTGGCCGCGGCGGCCCGCCAGCCGTCCGAGACGTGCAGCGGCTGGTGCGCCTGCCACCAGGCCGTCTGCGGCTGCCCGGCCGTGCCGGGCTGCATCACCGCGTGCAGCTGGCCGGCGACGAGCAGCACGGACCAGCCGGTGACCGGGGCCGGCGGCTTGGCCATGCCCATCACGGGCAGGAAGCCGCTCTCGATGAGCAGCGGCAGGAAGTCGTCGCCGGGGCCCTCGGAACCGGGCCGGACGACGGGCGCCGTGGGCTCGACGACGAGCGCGGGCCGCGGCTCGTCGCCGCACATCACCAGCCCGCAGGTGACGCCGAGGACCGCCTGCGACTCGCCGGTGTCGCCCACGGGGGCGGCGGTGGCGGCGGCCTCGGCGGGGGCGGGCGAGGGC
>NZ_BAAAPF010000290.1:0-8787 GCF_039531005.1 Streptomyces synnematoformans | reverse complement strand
CCGACGGCACCGGCCGGCCCCCGGCCCGTACGCCCGCAGAGCACTCCGCCCCGGGCCCGGCCCCCGGCTCCGCCCACGCCAGGCCGCACCTCGTCCGTGCCGCCGAGCAGGGTCTCGCCGACCTCGACGGCCTCCTCGTCCCCGCCGCCGGCCCCGGCGGCGAGGCGCTGCAGGTGCCCGCCGCGGGCGCCCCGTGGCTCCTGGCCCTCGTCGGCCGGCACGCCCTCGTGACGTCCCTCTTCGCGCTCCGCCACCGCCCCGCCCTCGCCCACGCCACGCTCCTCGCGCTCGCCGCCACCCAGTCCCGCGGCGGGGACGGCGGCGAGCCCGGGAAGATCGTGCACGAGGTGCGCCACGGCGAGCTGGCGCACTTCGGCCAGGTCCCGTACGGGCGCTACTACGGCGCCGTCGACACCACCCCGCTCTTCCTCGTCCTCCTCGGCGCCCTCACCGAGCACACCGGCGACGACAAGCTCGCCCGCCGGCTGGAGCCGCAGGCCCGCGCCGCCGTCGACTGGATGCTCGGCGACGGCGGCCTCACCGAGACCGGCTACCTCCGCCACCGCGCCGACGACGGCGCCCCGGCCGGCCAGGGCTGGCGGGACTCCCCCGGCACCCTCTGCGCCGCCGACGGCACCCGCGCCACCGGCGCCGTCGCCGCCGCCGCGCCCCAGGGCTACGCCTACGCCGCCCTGGCCCACACCGCCCGCCTCGCCGCCACCGCCTGGTCCGACCCCGCGCTCGCCGACCGCCTCACCACCGCCGCCGACGACCTGCGCACCCGCTTCCGCACCGACTTCTGGCTGGCGGAACCCGACTTCCCCGCCCTGGCCCTGGACGGCGCCGGCCGCCCCGCCGACGCACTGGCCTCCGACGCCGGGCACCTGCTGTGGTCCGGGCTGCTGGACCCCGACCGCGCCCGGCGGGTGGGCCGGCGGCTGCTGGAGCCGGACTTCTTCTCCGGCTGGGGCGTACGGACCGTCGCCGCGGGCCAGGGGGCGTACCACCCGATGGCGTACCACCGCGGCGGCGTCTGGCCGCACGACAACGCGATCCTGGCCCTCGGCCTGGCCCGCTACGGCCTCCACGACCAGGCCCGCACGGTGACGTCGGCCCTCGCCGACCTGGCGGCCCACACCCCGCACCGCCTCCCGGAAGCCGTGGCCGGCTACCCCCGCACCACCCAGCCGGCCCCGGTGCCGTTCCCCCACGCCTCCGCACCCCAGTCCTGGTCGGCAGCGACCCCCCTGGCCCTCCTGACAGCAGCCGAGGATCCCCCGCAGGAACAGTTCACGCCCCGTCCCCGCGCCCCCGGCCCGACGTGAACTCGCCGAGCAGGCGCCGGCCGGCGGCGGTGAACGGGTGGTCGGCTCCCAGGCTGTGCTCCCGCCTGGCCACGACGTCCGTCATGATCTCGATTCCGGCAGCCACGTGGCCGCGCGCGACCTGGGTGCGGGAGAGCAGCTGGCGGGCGGAGAGCGTGACCACGTGGTCCGGACCGAAGCGCCGCAGATAGGCGTCGGTGACCTGCCGTGTCTCCTGCTCCGCCGCGTCGAAGCGGCCCAGTCGGTACGACGTCCAGGCGTGGTTGTGGCGGGCGCCCAGCGTCACGGTGTGGTCGGGGCCGAGGACGCGTGTGCACTCCTCCGGCAGGGACAGCAACGCGCCGTCGTCCTCCGCGACGATGTCCGCTGCCGGCAGCAAGGCCAGCAGGCTTGCGCGCGAACGCAGCGTCAGCGGGTGGTCGGGCCCCAGGACCCGCCGCCTGCCGGCAACCGTGGACCGCAGGACCGAGACGGCCTCGTCGTGTCTGCCGAGGTTTCCGAGGACGAGTTGCAGGCCGTGACCGCTGTCCAGGGTGTCGGGGTCGTCGGCTCCGAGCACCGCCTCCTGGACGGTACGGATACGGCCGAGGAGCTGTTCGGCCTCGGCGTACCGGCCCAGCCGGAAGAGCGCCCGGCCCGCCCGCGAGCGGGCGGCCAGCACGAGACGGTGGTCCGGGCCGAGCCGCCGCTCGCCGAGGTCCCCGGCGCTGCGGGCCGTCTCCCAGGCCGCCTGGTAGTCGCCGGTGCGGTGCAGGGCGACGGACAGCCGGGTCACCGCGGCCAGCGCGTCGCCGGACGTGCGCGGATCGCCGATGCGCCGGAGCAGGGCGAGGGCGTGCGGCACCAGCAGCCGGTAGCGCGGTTCGTACGGGCCCGAGTCGGGCACGGCGGGCACGGCCGCGTCGAGCAGCCGGACCGCCGTGGTGTCGAGCGGCGGCACCCGGTCCGCCGGAGTCGCCGCGGCGACGCTGTCGAGCAGCACGCCGTGGCTCTGCGTACAGCGAACCCCGATCTCGACGAGTTCGGTGAGCGACTGGTCGAGCAACGCTCTCAGCGCGGCTTCGCAGCGGGACCGGGGCAGGACCGCGCCGATCTCGGCGCGGTCGAGCAGCGACAGCGGTAGCGGCTCGGAGGAGAACCGCGCCAGGAGCCTCAGCAGCGCGGTCGCCTCCGGCAGGCCGCGGGCCTCGAAGGCGTCGAGCGTCAACTGCCAGGTGAGACCGACCAGGTTCCGGGGATCCTCCTGCGACAGGGGGTCGGCCCCCTGGTCGATGAGCGCGACGCCTTCTCTCTCGTCGAGCCGGCGCTCGTACGTCTCCATCGTCCAGGGATCGAGCACCTGCTGGGAGAGGAAGCCGCCCGCCAGCGTCAGGGCGAGCGGCAGCCGCCCCAGCCGTTCCGCGATCCGGTCCGCCTCCTGCGCGGTACCGCTGTCCGGAGCGAGGTCCCGCAGCACCCTGGCGGCGTCCGCACGCGGCAGTACGCCGATGTGCTGCAGCTCCGCACCCGGCCACCAGCGGGCGGCCGACCGGCGCGTGGTCACGACGACGGTGCCGCGGGGGCTGGTGCGCAGCCAGCTGCCGTCGCCGAGGATCTCGGGCTCGTCGGCGTTGTCGAGGACGAGCAGCCAGGGTTCCGCGGAGCGGTCGAGATACTGCCAGACGAGGTCGGCGGCGGGCCGCAGCCCGCCGCGGGCGGCCAGCAGCTCGCCGTCGCCGGCTCCCCGGTCGGCGGCGACGGCCAGCATGCCGGCCCGGAGGCTTGAGCGGTCGGAGGCGCTGACCCACAGGCCGACCCGGCCGTGTTCGCCGGTGGCCAGCTGGAAGAGCGTGTACGCAACCGCGGTCTTGCCGCACCCGCCCATGCCGTACAGCACGAACACCTCGCCGCCACGCTCCCCCGCCACGCTCGCCCGCAGCCGCGCGAGCACCTCGGCGCGGTCGCGCAGGACGGCCGGAGGGCGGCCGACCGCCGGACGGCGAACGGAGTCGGGTCCGCCGGGCCCGGCGGACCCGTCGCCGTGGTGGTGGTGCTCGGTGATGTGCTGGTCGCCGGACGCCTGGAAGACCCGGCCGCGGTCCTCGGCACGGCCGTCCATCCCGCCCGTCATCGTTCCGTGATGTGCTGGTCGCGTCCGGCCTGCTGGATACGGGCCTGACCGGACGCGCGGGCGTGCTGGACGACCGCGGGGTCCGTCCCGGCCCTCGGTTCGAGTTCGCCGAGGAGCGCGCGCAGTTCCGCGGCGGCGTCCGGCCGGGCGACGAGAAGGCGCCGCAGCCGCCCCTGCCACTCGGCGTGCAGTTCGTCGACCGACTCCCGGTCCCCGGCCGCTTCGGCGGCGAGGACGTCGTCGCGGGTGGCTGCCAGCTCGGCGGCGACGGCCTCCGCACGGTGCGGCTGCATGCGGCGCCACAGCTGCGTGACGCCGTCCCGGGTGCGCTGCCAGGCATCCGTCGTCATCAGCGTGACCAGCGTGATACCAGCGGATTGTGCGAGTAAGGCGGCCTCCGGGTCCACGGTTCCCCCTGCCTCAATCGTCAAGTCGTGGGACTGTATGACAAATAGCAGATAATTGTGACGTGAACTGTGTTGTTTGACGACCACTCATCATCTCGCGCCAGGCCGCATGGGGCAACAAGAGATCGAACAGCCGTCGCCTATCTGTCCTATTTCGACCTCGCTGGGCCCTGGCATCCAATGCTAGAGTCCCGCCATCCGGCTCCGGCTCAGCGAATGGAGACTGTCATGGCCAGGCCGTGGGAAGCCGATCCGGCGACGACCTTCAAGCGTCGCCTGGGAAAATCGCCGCAGGAATTAGGCAATACGACCGACGGTCCCGACTGTCCCGACATCTGGGAACTCGAGAACGGTGACATCGTCGTCATCGGCCGCGACCTCACGGAATCCCTGGGCGGGAAGCTGCCCTCCGGCGTCTCCGTCGGTGCGGACGAACGGCTCGTCGTCCTCCCCAGAAACATGCTGATCGCCGCGAAACAGGACATCCCGAGTGTTTGATTCCTTCCCACACGGCCTCTCAGAACGCCTGGACCGCCCCACGTACCACGCGGACTACCACCGGGTCTTCGCGAGCGGCATCCGTCATATGAACAAGCTCGAACGCGGGCAGAACTTCAAAGAGCGCGGATTCGCCAGTTGGGAAGCCTTCGCGGCAGGTGAATGGGACCGCGCGCTCTCCCTCGCCGACGAAAGACGCGATGTCTACGCACAACAGTTCCACGAGGCCGCACGGCTCGGGGTGCGGCAGCGTCGCCTTCGCGTCGTGGAATTCCCGGTCACCCCGTACGTGCAGTGGGAATTCCACGTACTGCGCGTACGCGTGGAACTGGGTGACGACATCCGGGTCATGGACGCCCGCAGGATCGCGGACATCGAGAAAGACCGCCCCGTACCCGAAGTCGTGATCCTCGGAGACGCCGCCATGTACGAGGTGCTCTACGACGAGGACGGCAACGCGATGGGGTGCCGTCGCTTCACCGATCGCGCGCTGATCCAGGAGACGTCGGCCGGGTTCGACGCGCTGTACGAACGCGGGGACGGTTTCCACGACTTCTTCGACAGGGAGATCGCCCCCCTCCCCCCGCCCGCGGTCGCCTACCCGGCCGGAGGCGGCTGAGGGGAAGAGCGCGGTCGGGGTGCGCGTCGCGATGACTCCGGAGGGCTTCGGCAGTCGTACTGTCGACACCCGTACCGAGGAGGACCTCCGATGCGCAGCGTGACCTACTCGATGGCCATCTCACTCGACGGCTACATCACCGGACCGGACGGCGGCTTCGGCTGGACGGCACCCGGCGAGGACGTCTTCCGCTTCTCCATCGAGGAGATCAAGAGGGTCGGCGTCCATCTCATGGGGCGGCGGCTGTACGAGACGATGCTGTACTGGGAGACCGCCGAGCAGGACCCGTCGCTCAGCGACGACGAGCGCGAGTGGACCGCGCTGTGGAAGCCGCTGCCCAAGGTCGTGTTCTCCCGCACGCTCACGCAGGTCGAGGGCAACGCCCGCCTGGCCACCGGCAGCGTGGCCGAGGAGATCGCCCGGCTGCGGGCCGAGCCGGGCGAGGGCGACATCGCGATCGGCGGCGCGACGCTCGCCGCGGAGGTGGCGGCGCACGGCCTGATCGACGAGTACTGGGCCAGGGTGTACCCGGTGCTGATCGGCGGCGGCACGCCGTTCTTCCCCCGGGACGAGCGCCGGGTGGACCTCGAACTGGTCGAGACCCGCACCTTCGGCTCGGGGGTCGCCTTCCTCCGCCACCGCGTCGTGCGCTAGCCGCCGACGGGGTCCGGGTCCGTACGCCAGGGGCCGTCGGGGGCGAGGTCGGCGAGGACCGACCGCAGGTGCGGCGGTTCGAGCGGGTCCGGCAGGGTGTGGATCTCGGCCCAGGGGATCCAGACGTGGCCGGCGAGGGTGGTCTGCTCGTCGGGGAGGAGACCGGTGCGGCGCAGCGGGGGGCGGTCGTCGGCGTAGCGGGCGAGGAAGAAGTGCTCGACGCCGGCGAAGTGCGTGCCCTTCCAGTGGAAGTCGCGGTCGACGGGCACGCCGCGGTCCAGGACGGCGGCGGGGTCGAGGCCGGTCTCCTCGGCCAACTCGCGGCGGGCGGCGGCGAGCGGGGTCTCGTCCGGCTCCATGCCGCCGCCGGGCGGCTCCCAGATGAGCGCGCCGTCGAAGGGGTCGCGCCAGCGCAGCAGGAGCAGGCGCTCGGCGGCGTCGAGGCAGATGACCCGCGCGGCGGGCCGGTGCGTGGTGTCCACCGCCCCGAGGCTAGCCCCGCGGGGCCGCGGAGGTAGGAGGAGGGGGCGGGGCCGGTCGGCGCCGAGCCGAGCCAGGCCGGCAGGCCGGCGGCGGGGCCCGGGGCGCAGCCCCGGGACCGGCGGGGCCGTCGCGCGGTGCGCACCAGGCAGCTCCGACCGGCAGAGCGCCGCCCCGGCTCGGGGTCCGGAACCCGGACGGACCGGAGACCGAGGGCTCGGGGCGCAGCCCCCGGTTTCGGCCAGGCCGTCGAGCAGTGCACACCAGGCAGCTTCGACCAGCACAACGCCGCCCCGGCCCAGCCCGCGGGGGCTCGGGGGCGCAGCCCCCGGTTTCGGCCGGACCACCGGCCGACCGCGGGGGTCCGGGGGCGTAGCCCCCCGGGTTCGGGAAGGGGCGGGATCGGGGACACCCTCAGCCTCCCGACGTGTCCAGTTCCGCGCCCGCGTCCACCCGCGCGCACTCGTACGGGTCCGCGAGCCACCCCTCCGGCAGCACCACCTTGTTCCGCCCCGCCGTGCGCCCCCGCGGGCCGTCCGCGCCAACCGGCCACGGCTGGTCCAGGTCCAGCGTGCCCAGCAGGTCGTCCAGCTCGGCCAGCGAGCCGGCCATCGCCATCCGGTGGCGCAGCTCCTTGCCCACCGAGAAGCCCTTCGTGTACCACGGCACGTGCTTGCGGAAGTCGACCACGCCGCGGCGCTCGTCGCCGAGCCACTGCCCCAGCAGCTCCGCGTGCCGCAGCATCACCCCGGCGACCTCCTTGAGCGCCGGCCGCGCGTACGCGTCCACCGCCGGCGGGCCCGGCGCCGCGTCGAAGGCCGCCACCAGGTCGCCGAAGAGCCACGGCCGCCCCAGGCAGCCGCGCCCGACCACCACGCCGTCGCACCCCGTCTCCCGCACCATCCGCACCGCGTCGTCCGCCGACCAGATGTCCCCGTTGCCCAGCACCGGGATCTCCGGCACGTGCTCCTTCAGCCGGGCGATGGTGTCCCAGTCGGCGGTGCCGCCGTAGTGCTGCGCCGCCGTACGGCCGTGCAGAGCAATAGCGGTGACGCCCTCCTCGACCGCGATGCGGCCGGCGTCCAGGTAGGTGAGGTGATCGTCGTCGATGCCCTTGCGCATCTTCATCGTCACCGGCAGCCCGCCCGCGTTGCGCACGGCCTCGCGGAGGATGGCGCGCAGCAGGTTCCGCTTGTACGGCAGCGCCGAGCCGCCGCCCTTGCGGGTCACCTTGGGTACGGGGCAGCCGAAGTTGAGGTCGATGTGGTCGGCGAGGTCCTCGTCGGCGATCATGCGGGCGGCCCGGCCGGTGTACGCCGGGTCCACGCCGTACAGCTGGATGGACCGCGGCTTCTCGGTGCCGTCGAAGTGGACCAGGCGCATCGTCTTGGCGTCCCGCTCGACCAGCGCCCGCGTCGTGATCATCTCGCTGACGAACAGGCCGCGGCCGCCGGAGAACTCCCGGCACAGCGTGCGGAACGGCGCGTTCGTGATCCCCGCCATGGGCGCGAGCACCACGGGCGGAGAGACGGTGTGCGGGCCGATCTGCAGCTCGGACATGCGGCGGACTACCTCGATACGTGACGGGGACGGACCCTCCATTGTCCCTCACCTGCGCCGGGACGCGCACCTTCCCACCGGGCGGCCGGACGGCGGCGGTGACCTCCGGTGCGCGAGACGGCGGGGACGGCGGGGGCTCAGCTCCGTAGCGCGCCCCACGTGTTCGGGCCCACCTGGCCGTCGACCGACAGGCCCTTCGCGCCCTGGAACTGCTTGACCGCCGCCTCCGTGTCCGGGCCGAACTTGCCGTCGACGCCGCCCGCACCGAGGTCGTAGCCGCGAGCGCGGAGGATGCACTGGACCTGCACCACGCGCTCGCCGGAGTCGCCGTGCTGGGTGAGGGCCGTGCCCGAGTAGTAGTTGCAGGAGTCCCACGGGTCGGCGGGCGGCGCCGACTTCGTAGGACGGGTGGTCGGCTTCGCCGACGTGGGGTCGGAGCGGGTGGGCTCAGTGGTGGGGTCGGCCGTCTCGTCGGGGGCCCCGGTCGGCTGCGCGGTGCCCGCGGCGGACGGGCTCGGGGACGGCGACATGTCCGGCTTCGCCTCGTCCTCATCCTTGTCCTTGTCCTTCGTCTGCGACGGCTTCACCTTCCCGGGCTGGTCGCCCGGCGTGGCGGGGGCGCTCGAACTCCGTTCCGCGCCGCGCGCGTCCGACCCGCCGTCGCCGTCGTCGGAACCCAGCCACCCCGGTACGGCGAACGCCAGCGCCCCCACGGCCGCCACGGCGGCGACGGCGCCGGCCAGCATCAGGGGGCGGCGGCGCTGCGGCGGGCGGGCGGCGGGGGCGTCCGCGGTGTCCGGCGGGCTCTGCCCGTACGGGGTGGGCCCTCCGCCCTGCGGGGTGGCGTGGCCGTGCGGCCCGGCCTGCGGCTGCCCGCCGGACGGCTGTCCGTACGGCGGTTGCCCGGTCGGCGGCTGTCCGTACGGGCCCACCGCGCCGGGGCCTCCCGGCCCGGCCGCACCGCCCGGGCCGCTCGCGCCGGCCGCCCCGAAACCGGCCGCCGCCGCGTTCAGCGCCTCCGGCGGCATCGACGGCGTGTGCGACTCCGGCGCCGGACCGAAACCTCCCCCTACGCCCGGGGGCGTGGGGGTACCCCCAGCCACCGCACCCGCCGCGCCCGCACCGAGCCCCAGG
>NZ_BAAAPF010000289.1:0-8819 GCF_039531005.1 Streptomyces synnematoformans | reverse complement strand
ACGCCCACCCAGCATCCGCCACCCCGCTTGGCCACCACACACCAACGACTTGGCGCACGCTTGGTTTTCACCGCCGGGCTCCAGGTCACCGCGGTGGACGGGTATCCGGAAGGCGGCCGTCCGCCGCCGTGGTCATGAGGGCGTCTTCTCCGCCTTGTCCGCGGGCTGCGCCCCCCACGCCGGGGCCGGCAGCGGGCCGGAGCGGACCAGCAGGCCGCAGATGACCGCGCCCGCCGCGAACAGGCCGGTGCACCACCAGAACACGGTGACGTAGCTGTCGACGGCGGCCAGTTGGAGGAGTTCCTCCGTCGGCTGGCCCTGGGCGTTCTCCTTGACGTAGTCCGTGATGGCACTGGCCGCGATGGTGTTGAGCAGCGCGGTGCCGACAGAACCGCCGATCTGCTGGCCGACCTGGATGTTGGCCGAGGCGATGCCCGCGTCCTGCGGCTGGACGCCGGTGGTGCCGGTCTGGAGCGCCGCGGCGAAGATGAAGCCCATGCCGAAGCCGAAGACGAGGATCGGGCCGAGGAGCGCGGTGGCGTAGGTGGAGTCGACGTCCACGTTGGTCAGCCAGGCGGTGCCGAGGGCGTTGAGCGCCAGGCCCGAGATGACCAGCGGCTTGGGGCCGTACTTCGGCATGATCTTGATGTTGCCGATGTTCACCGCCACGGCCGTGAGCACGACCATCGGCAGCAGGGCGACGCCCGAGGTGATCGCCGAGTAGTCCAGCGTGGTCTGCATGTAGTAGATGAGGAAGAGGAAGAAGCCGAAGACGCCGCCGCCGACGATCAGCATCGTCAGGTACGCGCCGCCGCGGTTGCGGTGCAGGACGACGCGCGGCGGCAGCAGCGGGTGCTCCGCGCGGCCCTGCCAGCCGGCGAAGGCGACCAGCAGCACGACGCCGGCGACGAGGAAGCCCCAGGTCTGCGGGGTGCCCCAGTCGTCGTTCGCGGCGTTGGAGAAGCCGTAGACGATACAGAACATGGCGCTCGACACCAGGACGACGCCCGGGATGTCCAGGCGGGCCCGCGGGCCCCCCGGCCCGCCGTTGCGGCCGAGCGGCAGCACGGCGCCGAAGAGGGCGACGGCGGCGAAGAGCAGGTTCACGTACATGCACCAGCGCCAGGAGAGGCCGGAGGTGAGCGCGCCGCCGATGATCAGGCCCAGCCCCGCCCCGCTGGCCGCGACCGCGCCGTAGGCGCCGAACGCCTTGCCCTTCTCCTTGGGGTCGGTGAAGGTCGTGCTCAGCAGCGTCAGGGTGGCCGGGGCGAGCAGGGCGGCGAAGACGCCCTGGCCGACGCGGGCGCTGACGAGCATCTCGAAGCTGGTCGCCGCGCCGCCGACGGCGGAGGCGCCGGCGAAGCCGACCAGTCCGACGAGGAACGACCGCTTGAGACCGAAGAGCAGGACCAGCCGGCCGCAGAAGAGCAGCAGGCTGCCGAACGCCAGCGCGTACGCGGTCACGACCCACTGCCGGTTCGCGATCGAGAACCCCAGGTCCTCCTGGGCCGAGGGCAGCGCGAGATTCATGATCGTCGCGTCCAGGACCACCATGAGCTGTGCGACGCAGACGACGAGGAGGATGAACCAACGCTTGGGGTCGGGCTCCGGCGCTCCGGCCGTTCCCGGGGCGGGCCCGGCAGCCGAGTCCGCGCTCTGTGTTGCCACGATCTTCTCCTTGTCGAGTGATACGGACATTCGTCTTCAACCCTCATGACAGGGGCTGCTGCGGGGATGTGACCCCTGGCCGGGCCGGACACGTGGGCGGGACGCGGTCAAGGGGACAGCGGCGTCCGGGGCGTCGTGTCCCGGAGCCGCCGTCCCCTTCCTGTCGTGCGGTTCCTGTGCTGTTGTCGTGCGGTGGTGCCGTCTGCGGGCGGTGCCGTGCGGCCTCAGGGCACCGGCCCTAGCCGCGGCCGAGGATGCGCGCGAGCACGTCGCCCAGCGTGCCGGCCGGGTCGTCGCCGGCGGTCCCGCTCCGCCAGGCCACGTGGTGGTCGGGGCGCACCAGGACGGCGCCCTCGTCGGTGATCTCGCGGACGGCCGCCCACCGGCCGTCGGCCGGGGCGCACTCGGCGCCGTCGCCGATGCGGACCGCGGTGAGCGGGACCGAGAACTTCTCGGCCGCCTCGGCGGCCGCGTCGCACCACGCCTTCCCCTCGGGGCCGGCGATCAGCACGAACCCCCCGGTGCGGCCGACCAGGTCGTGGGTGGACAGGCGGGCGCCGTTCCGCTCGATCCAGGCGTGCGGCAGCATGTGCCCGGGCCGGGTGGTGGGGTGGTAGGTGTTGCCGAGGGGCGCGCGGGCCGGGGGCTCGGTGCCGTCGGGGACGAGCGCGCCGTCCTCGTACGCGAAGCCCACCTCCAGGTCGTGCGCCTGGCACTCGGAGCGGTGGGTGTTCAGGATCTCCGCCGCCCGGGCCCGTACGGCGGCGCCGACGGGCGAGGCGTCGAAGTAGGCGGCGAACACCGACGGGCGGCGCTCGACCGGGATGTGCGCCCCGAGGCCGACGGCGGCCTCGGTCACCACCTTGTGGTTGAACCAGGTCGACAGCCCCCAGTCGACGTTCCGCTTGCCGACGGGGCGGCGTTCGGCCTCGTACGAGTCGAGGAGGCTGTCGTCGGCGCGGCCGGAGAGCACGGCGGCCAGCTTCCACGCCAGGTTGTGCACGTCCTGGACGCCGCCGTTGAGGCCGAGGCCGGTGGTGGGCGGCTGGCGGTGCGCGGCGTCGCCGACGATGAGCACCCGGCCCTGGCGGTAGCGGTCGGCGAGGACGCCCTCGACGGTCCACTGGCTGATCCGGTGCAGGGTCAGCTCCAGGTCGGGCACGCCGAGGACCTCGCGGATCCGGGCGATCATCGCGTCGGGGTCGTCGCGGTCGGCGTCACCGGGGTTGAAGTGGAGCGCCCACTCCTCGCAGTTCTTCCCCCAGGTGGGGCCCATCTCCATCAGGGTGCTGGAGAGGTCGGGGCGGTAGGGGTTGACGAACCAGGTGACGATCGTGCCGTCGTGCCACCACGGGGAGAGGTCGGCGGTGAGGTACGCGGTGGTGACGTTGAGCATGCTGGGCACGCCCTCCATCTGCACGCCCAGTTCGGCGCCGACGGTGCGGCCGCCGTCGGCGGCGATGAGGTAACGGGCGGTGACGGTCGTGGTCTCGCCGGTGGCGACGTCGCGGACCTCGGCGACGACGCGGTCGCCCTTGTCGGCGAAGGCGGTCAGCTCGTGGCCGAACAGCACGCGGCCGGGGTTGTCCTTCTCGGCGCGGCGGCGCAGTTCGGGCTCCAGCCGCAGCTGGGGGAGCTTGGTCGGCAGCACCGGCCCGTGCTCCGCGTACACCTCGGTCAGCGCTCCGCCGCCGAAGGCGTCCATCTCGTGGATGACCCGAGCGTCCAGCGGTCCGTCGCCGGCGAGCGAGGTCTGCCAGCGCACCCTGCCGAACATCTCCATCGGCGCCGACCGCTCGTGGACGACGTCCACGAGGTCGTGCTGCCGGAGGATCTCCATGGTGCGCTGGTTGAGGTAGTGGGCGCGCGGCAGCCTCGACGTGTCCGTGTGCCGCTCGACCAGCAGGTGCTCCACGCCGAGGTCGGACAGGAAGATGGAGGCGGACAGTCCGCATCCGCCGCCGCCCACGATCAGAACCGGAACTTCGATGGCTTCCATGCTCGGCCTTCCATGAGGGGACGGCTCAGGCAGGGCACGGGGATGCCGGACAGCCCCCGCCCGACGCCGCCGAACGCAGGAAGCGGCATCCGAGACCGAGCGCTGTCGTCATCCCCACGATCTGGAAGCGTGCGCTTCCGGACGAGCCTCCTCGACACCGTCATGCCGACGTCTCTCTACCGATACTGCGTGCCCTCAGCATCCGACTGCCGATTTGGCTGGCACTATCGAACGGGTTGGCGTCGACTTGGCGGCCCTACTCGAACATTCGCGCGGGCCAGGCGCCACCGGCCGCCCCTGTCGGGCGACCGCTCCCCCGCCCCCCCGCGGCACCCCCGGGGCCGCCGACGCCGGCGCGGCCACCGGCCGGCGGGCGACGCCCCCGGACCCTCCGGAGAGATTCCGCTTTCGCTATCAATGCAAAGGAGCGGGCGCTCCGCTACACCGGCGCGCAGAATTTAATTCAACACACCGGGAATTGGGGAACCGCAGGAGAACTTTCGGCGTCACGCGGCGCCCCGAGGACGTGCCGCGGGCCGGGTGACGTCTCGGCAAACAACGGATTATTTCGCCGCGATAATCGCCTGAACCAGCCGCGGGAAAGGTGAGGGTCCGCATCCGGGTGCGCCCGGGCCGGCCCGGCGCGGCGTCCGGATCGTTCCTCGCGGACCGGGATGAAATTTCATTGCCGACTTTGCCCGACTTGCCGCCCGCGGGTCCTCCGCCGGCGGGCCGCGCACGACGGTTCGCCGTCACGCTCTGCTACGCGCGTGGAGGCCCCGGCGGTGCTGACACGGGGTCTACGGTCGCGCTCCCGGGCAACCGGATCCGGACTCACCCATTCCGCCCTCTTCCCACTCCCCACAGCCCTTCCCACCTGGACATTCGCCGACGCATGGACACCCCGGCGCCCCTTGTAAAAGATCTTGAGAAAACGTCACTGCGGCTCGCCGGATAGCAAGTTCCTGCCATGTCGGGAGGGGATAGCAGGACCTTGCCCCCCGCGGCTCTGCTGGCACAATCGATCACACCTTCGACGTGCGGGAACGGAGGGGTCCCGGGGCATCAGAGCCGGGGCGCCGGCAGAACCGTGTTGACAACGCAGGTGGGCGATGTTGGGATCGAATAGCCGGGGAGAAAAGCGTCGAAGCCCCCAGATCGATCGTTGCTCTCGGTGTCCGGCAAGGCGAAGATCCATTGTGTTGTGTACCGGCCATGTAAAACCCGCGGTCGACATTGCCGGGCCTTGACTGGATTAAGGTTCACGGCTACGCTGGCCCCCGGCCAGTCTCGGGGGACTGGACGACAAACACGGGGGCAGCAGAAATGCTAACGATCGACGCAGGGCCGGAACCCGGCCACTGGCCTCACGGCCAGATTCAGAACTCCTGGCCGTCAAATCCGGCAAAAGTCGAATTTCACGAAGATCCAGTTGAGATTGCTGCTTTTCGGCAGCAAATCCTTGCGGCGCCTACGCTCTCTGACGCGGCGCACGTCGTCTCCGTTGACCGCCCGGTAGCCCGACAGCGCACACCCATCGCGCTGCGGTGCGGCCGGGCCGTTGCCATGCGGCGGTGTGGGAGCGCTCGCCAGGGCGCCATGCAGCACCACTCGCGCACACCGCACGGAGCGTACGGCGACCGGATCCTGCTTGGCTGCACGGCCGGCAGCCGGCCCGGCCGACACCCGGCCGTGGCCAGGCGCCCCGGAAAAGGCGGTGAGATGTTGGGAGTTCACAGATGACGAACGACAGAACCAACGTCGACACGATGGTTATCGGCGCTGGATTGGGCGGTAGCTGCCAGTCCCACACGGACGGCGGCCACCGCACGGGAACCGGCAACGGTGATGCGCGGCGCATCGCGGAGCTGGAGCGCGAAGTGCAGGAACTCCGCCGCGCCAACGAGATATTGAAGGTGTATTTCGCAAAGGAACTCGACCTCGAACTCGAATCCAACCAATCCGCCCTTGCCGTCGAAAAGCCCGGCGAGCCGGCTCTCGCGGAGATGTCGCCGGCCGCGCCGCCGGCCCCTGCGCGCACGATCCGCTGGACCGCGGCCCAGCCCTCGACGATTCCGGATCCGCCCCGGCCCATGGCGGAGTTCCGGGCGCTCGGCCCCATCGAGGCCGTGGTCGACGGTCAGCTCTTAGACCTGGGCGCGCCGAAGCAGCGTGCGCTGCTGGCGCTGCTGGTCAGCAAGGTCGGCCAGCCGGTGGCGGTGGACGTCATCGTCGAGGAGCTGTGGACCGGCAACCCGCCGCCCTCGGCGATCACCTCACTGCAGGCGTACGTGGCCAACCTGCGCCGTGTGCTCGAACCCAACCGCGCTCCGCGCACCCCCGCGACCGTGCTCCGCACCTACGGTCGCGGCTACCTGCTGGACAACCACGTCGTCGAGGTCGACGTGCACCGGTTCAGCGAGCGCGCCAGCGCCGGCTGGGAGGCACTCGACCGGGGCAAGCCGCAGCAGGCCCTGCACGAGCTGGAAGCCGGACTGACGCTGTGGCGGGGGCAGGCCTACGCCGAGGTGGCGGACACCACCTACGTACGGCCCGAGGTCGCCCGGCTCGAAGAGCTGCGGCTCTCGGTCATCGAGGGGCGGTGCGCCGCGCTGCTCGCGGTGGGCGCCCACGAGATGGCGGTGGCGGAGCTGGAGGCGTTCACGCAGGCGCACCCGCTGCGCGAGTACGGCTGCGAGCTGCTGAGCCTGGCGCTGTACCGGGCCGGCCGGCAGGCCGACGCCCTGGCGGTGCTGCGCACCAACCAGCGCAGGCTGGCGGAGGAGCTGGGCATCGATCCCAGGCCGGCGCTGCAGCATCTGGAGAACGAGATCCTCAACCACGCGCCCGCGCTCGACTGGCGGCCGCGCCCGGGCGGTGGTGCGTGAGGTCGCCGCATCGCGATCTCTTGCCGCCGACCGGACATCTCCACGGTGTCCCTGACACCGTTGCGGCCCGAGGGGACCCCTCGGGCCGCTTCCGTTTTCTCCGCTCCGGCGGTTCCGGTTCCGGTTCCGCTTCCGGCTGCGGGCGGCTCACTCCGGCGGCTCACTCCGGGGGCGCACCAGGCCCGAGCGGTAGGCCAGCACGACGAGCTGGGCGCGGTCGCGGGCGGCCAGCTTCGTCTTCGCGCGCTGCACGTGGGTGCGTACCGTCAGCGGGCTGACGACCAGTTCCTCGGCGATCTCGGCGTTGGACCTGCCCTCCGCGACGAGCGCCGTCACCTCGCGCTCCCGGGCGGTGAGCACGGCCAGGTCCTCGGGGGCGGGCCGGGCGGCGCCCGGCTCGGGGGTGGCGAGGAAGCGGGCGATGAGCGAGCGGGTCGCGGCCGGGGACAGCAGCGCGTCGCCGGCCGCGACCGTGCGGACCGCGTCCACGAGTTCGTCGGCTGAGGCGTCCTTGCCCAGGAAGCCGCCGGCGCCGACGCGCAGCGCACGGGCCACGTGCTCGTCGGTCTGGAACGTGGTCAGGACCAGCACCCGCACGTCCGCCAGCTCCGGGTCGGCGCAGATCGCCTCGGTCGCGGCGAGGCCGTCGGTGCCGGGCATGCGGATGTCCATGACCACGACGTCGGGGCGGTGTGCGCGGGCGAGTTCGACGGCCTCGCCGCCCTCGGCGGCCTCGGCGACGACCTCCAGGTCCGGGTACGAGTCGATCAGCATCCGAAACGTCGCCCGCAGCAGGGCCTGGTCGTCGGCGAGGAGCACACGGACGGTCATCGGGGCTCTCCGGAGGGCTCGGTGGTCTGCGGGGCCGGACCGGCCTGCGGAGCCGGGGCGGCCCCGGCGGTCGGCCGCCGTACGGGCAGCGGCAGCTCCGCGGTCACGGCGAACCCGCCCTCCGGCCGCCGCCCCGCCCGCAGGCTGCCGCCGGCGGTGCGGGCGCGCTCGCGCATGCCGATCAGCCCGAAGCCGCCGCCCGGCGCCGGCGAGGGCGGCGGCCGGCCCGCGCCGCCGTCGTCGCTGACGGTGACGGTCAGCCGGTCGTGCGCGTACGCGAGCCGCACCCGCGCCGTGCCCGCACCGGCGTGCTTGGCGACGTTGGTGAGCGCCTCCTGCACGATCCGGTACGCGGTGAGGTCGAGCCCCGGCGGCAGCGGCCGCTCCGCGCCCTCGACCGCGACGGTGACGGGCAGCCCGGCGGATTCGAAGGCGGCCACCAGCTCGGGCAGCCGGCTCAGCCCGGGCGCCGGCTGCAGCGGCTCCCCCGCGCCGCCGGCACCGTCCCCCGCCCCGTCCCCGTCGGCGCCGGGGGCGTCGACGGCGTGGCGCAGCAGGCCGACGGTGGCCTGCAGCTCCCGCAGCGCCGCGGAGGTCGTGCCGGTCAGCTCGCCGAGGATCTCCTCGGCCTGCGCCGGCCGGGTGCGCGCCAGCCGGGCGGCGGTGCCGGCCTGGGCGTGGGCGAGCGCCATGTGGTGGGCGACGACGTCGTGCAGGTCGCGGGCGATGCGTACGCGCTCCTCGGCGACCCGGCGGCGGGCCTCCTCCTCGCGGGTGCGCTCGGCGTGCTCGGCGCGCAGGTGCACGGCGTCGAGGTAGGCGCGCCGCGCCTGCACGGCCGTGCCGGCGAACACCGGCAGCAGCAGCCAGAAGAAGGGGGCGACCGCCTCCTCGGCCCAGGTCTGGTCCCCGCCGTCGGCGAGCAGCGCGGCGGGGACGACCATGGCGACGACGACGGCGTAGTGGGCGTAGACGGTCCGCTGCGGGGCGCGTACGGCCAGCTCGTACAGCGCGACGATCGTCGGCGCCATCAGCGGCAGCGAGAGCGCATAGCCGAGGCCCGCGGACACGACGGCGCACACCGCGGCGGCCAGCACGACGGGGCCGGGGCGGGAGCGGCGCCACAGCAGCGGGACGACGGCCGCGACCGCGAGGGGCTGCCCGGCGGCCCAGCCGGGGCCGCCCACGACGTACTGCCGGCTGGTGATGACGAGCACGAGCAGCAGCAGGGCCGCCTCGACGAGGCGGGGGTGGCGGTCGGTGAACCGCGACCAGCTGGGGAGCACGGTGTTCTCCGCTCGGGTGGACTGACCCCGTGGTTGCGTCCATGGTCGGGTACGCGCCGGGGTCCGGGCCAGCGGTGCCGGGGCGGGGCGCCGCGAGGGCGCCGCGGGGGGGGACCGCGGGGGCCGGCCGCCGCTCGGGGAGGCGGG
>NZ_BAAAPF010000288.1:0-8920 GCF_039531005.1 Streptomyces synnematoformans | reverse complement strand
CACCCCCCACCTCCCCCAGCCCACCGGAGACCTGCCGAGCCTGCCCACCTACCCCTTCCAACACCGCCCCTACTGGCTGCGCGCCGACCCCGCCAAGGAGACCGGCGCCCGCCCCGGCGACGCCGAGCTGTGGGACGCGCTGGAGCGCGAGGACCTGGACGGCGTGCTGTCCGCGATGGGTGTGCGGGACGCCGACGTCACGGCGTGGAAGACCGTCCTGCCCGCACTCGTCACCTGGCGCCGTCAGAGCGGCTGGGGCCACCGCCTCGGCTGGGAGGCCCTGGCAGACACCACGCCGCCCCCGCTGGACGGCGTCTGGGTCGTCCTCGTCCCCGAGGGCGGCGAGGAGCAGCCGGCCGTACGGACCGTGCTGGAGGCACTGGACGAGGGCGGAGCCGACGCCGAAGTCGTCACCGTCGAGCGGGACGTGGCACGTACGACGTTCGCCGGCCGGCTGCGCGCCGCCCTCGGTGCCTGCGGTACCCGGCTCGCCGGTGTGCTGTCGCTGCTGGCGGTCGCCGACCCGGCGGGGCCGGGCCCGGACGGGCTGGAGCTGTCCGCCGCGCTGCTGCACGCGCTGGACGACGCGGCCGCGCAGACGCCCGTGTGGTTCGTGACCGCGGGCGGCGCGGCGACCGGCGGGCAGGAAGACCCGCTCGCCGACCCCGCGCAGGCCGGTATCCGGGGGCTGGTCCAGGCGTTCGCCGTCGAACACCCCGAGCGCTGGGGCGGCCTGGCGGACCTGCCCGCGGGCGGAGCCGGCGACCGGGGCGTGCGCGACCGGCTCCGGGCGGCGCTGGCCGGGCGCACGGACCGGGCGGGCACGCGCGAGGACCAGGTCGCCATCCGGCCCGGGGCGCTCTTCGCCCGCCGGCTGCGGCCCGCGGACCTCGCCGCCGCCACCGAACCGTGGCCGCGCGCCACGGACGGCACGGTGCTGGTGACCGGGGCGGACGGCCCGCTGGGCGGGGAGATCGCCGTGCAGCTCGTACGCGAGGGCGTACGGCACCTGCTGCTGGCCACCGGCCCCGGAGCGGAGGAGGAGACCGCCGCGCTCGTCACGCAGCTGCGCGAGGGGGGCGCGGAGCCCGTCGCCGCCGCCGTCGACCTCTGCGACCGCGACGCCGTCGCCGCGCTCGTCCGCTCCGTCGCGCCCGAGCACCCGTTGAGCGCCGTCGTGCATGTGGGCGCCCGGCTCGACGACTCCGCCGTCGGCGCCGTGGACGCCGAGGACATCGGCCGGCTGCTCGACCCGGCCGCGCGGTCCCTCGCCAACCTCTGCGAGCTGACCCGCGACCGGGGGCTGGCGTCGTTCGTCCACTGCTCCGCCGCGGTCGGCGCCCTCGGCGCGGCCGGTTTCGGCGCCCAGGGGGCGGTGCACGCCCACCTGGAGGCGCTGGCGCAGACGTACCGGGAGCGCGGACTGCCCGTCACCTCGGTCGTCTGCGGCCCGTCGCAGGATCCGGAGGCCGCCGACACCGCGGCCGGAAAGCACCTGCGCTACCAGGGGATCCGCCCCATGGCGCCGCGGCCCGCGGCCCGGCTGCTCGTACGTGCGCTCGCCGGCGGCCCGGCCGCACCCGTACTGGTCGACGTCGACTGGGACCGCTACGTCAGGCAGTCCGACGGAAGTGCCGCCGGCTCCCTGCTGCGCGAGATTCCCGACGCGGGCGGCACCCGAGCGGCGGAGACCGGCGACGGGGAGTCCGGCGACGACGCCGGGCACCTCGGCGAGGCCGCGGCGCGGCTGCGCCACCGGCTGGACACCGCCACCGCGGCGGAGCGCGCGGAGCTGCTGCTGCAGCTGCTGCGGGACGCCGCCGCCGAGGTCCTCGGGCACGCCGGCACCGGGGAGATCCCCGCCGACGCCCAGTTCACCGAGCTGGGGTTCTCCTCCTTCACGGCCCTCGAACTGTGCAACCGGGTCGCGGCCGTGTCGGGGCTGGAGATCCCGCCCATGGCCATCTTCGACAACCCCACGCCGCAGGCGCTGGCGGGCTATCTGATGACCACGTTCGAGGGGGAGACCTCCCCCGCACCAGCGGCCGGCGCCGCGGCCCGGTGAAGCGCCGCGCGCCGACCCGGGCGAAGCGCCCTGTCCCGACGTACGTCTGTACCTTCCAAAGGAGCCTTTATGAGTGAGCCGGTCGTCGTCGTGGGCGCCGGGCCCGCCGGTCTGATGCTTGCCTCTGAGCTGGCGATGCGCGACGTGCCCGCGGTCCTTGTGGACGTCCACCCCACGCAGCGCGCCGAGGCTCCGGCCATGGCGATCAACGCGGGCACGCTGGAGATGCTGGACCAGCGCGGCCTGGCCGCCGGGCTGCGGGAAGGCACGGTCACCTTCCCCGAGGTGCGGTTCGCCGACCTGCGCCTGGCCTTCGAGAAGGTGCAGGGGCCCCGCGAGCCCACCCACATGGTGCTGCAGTCCCGGCTGGAGAAGGTGCTGATCGACCGGGCCGTCGAGCTGGGCGTCGACCTGCGCTGGGCCACCCGCCTCACCGGCTTCGAGGAGGCCGCGGACGGGTCCGGCGTCACCGTGACGCTCGACTCCGACGCCGGCGAGGAGCGGCTGCGCTGCCGCTATCTGGTCGGTTGCGACGGGCGCGAGAGCGTCGTCCGCAAGCAGGCCGGGATCGACTACGTCGGCGACGACTGGGTGATCGTACGCGGCATCGTCGGCGACGTCGCGATCAACCGCGAGGACGTGGCACCCGAGCAGTACGGGCTGTCCTACACCGACAACGGCGACCAGTTCCTCGGCGCCCCCCTGAGCCCCGACGTGATGCGGGTGTTCAGCGCAGAGTTCTCCACCGAGCCGCCGGAGTTCGAGGACGGCCCGGCGACGCTGGAGCAGCTCGGCGACGCCGTCCGGCGGCTGACCGGCAAGGAGCTGAAGGCCACCGAGGCGCACTGGCTGCAGCACTACTCGATCGTCACCCGCAACGCGGAGCAGTACCGCAAGGGCCGCGTCTTCATCGCCGGCGACGCCGCGCACGTGCACTACCCGTACAACGGGCAGGGCCTCGGCACCGCCATCGGCGACGCGGTGAACCTCGGCTGGAAGATCGCCGCCGAGGTCCACGGCTGGGCGCCCGCGGACCTGCTCGACTCGTACCACGAGGAGCGCCACCTGGCGGGCCGGCTCGCCTGCATGAACATCCAGGCGCAGCTCGCCCTCCTCTACCCGCGCCCGCTGGCCCGCTACATGCGGGAGATGATGGGCGAATTCCTGAAGTTCGACGACGTGAACGTCTTCCTCGCCGAGATCGTCACCAACCTCGGCCCCGCCGTGCCCATCGCCTACGAGGGCGCACCGGAGCCCGCCGAGGGGGACCGGCTGCTGGGCCGGCGGCTGCCGCGGGTGCGGATCAAGACCGCGGACGGCGACATGGGCGTCGCGGAGACCCTGCAGTCCGGCCGCGGTGTCCTGCTGGACCTGACCGGTGACGCCTCCGCGCCGGAGGAGGCCGGCTGGGCCGACCGGGTCGACGTGATCCGCGCCCAGCCCGTACCCGAGCTGCCCGGCGCCCTGCTCCTGCGCCCCGACGGCTGCGTCGCCTGGCACGACGGCGCCGGCTGGGGCCGGGACGAACTGCGCACCGCGCTGCGCACCTGGTTCGGCGCCCCGACCGGCTGACGAGCCGGTCGGGTGCGCCTCCTCCCGGAGACCGCGGCGGAAGCAGTTGCCGGCGCGCTCTCCGGGCGGTGGCGCCGCTGCCGCCGCGGTCGGCGTGAGCACCGGCCAAGGGCGGCTTTAGGCCATCGGAACAGCATGGCCGCCTCGGCGCCGGTGCCCGCTCTGCTGAGCGGTGCCCGGCGCTTTCGCCAAGCAGTACCACCACCAGAAGGGAAAGCAGTGCGCCCGACAGAGTTCCCCTCCCGGCTGACCGCCGCCGGGGCCGCGGCGATCGCGCTCACCGTGCCGATCGGCGCGACCCAGGCCCACGCCGCCGACGGCCACAAGGCCGAGTGCCTGTCCGTCTCGTTCATCGAGCAGCTGGTCACGACCGAGACGAAGGACGCGGCTCCGGCCGGCCCCAGCGTCGGCGACGTCGTGATCACCGAGGACGCGGTGCTGGACGACCAGCGCAACCGCATCGGCACCAACGACATCAAGGGCATCATCATCAAGAAGGACGCCGAGACGGGCGAGCTGTTCTCGTTCTCGGCCTCCGAGTACACCCTCGACGACGGCACCATCCACGTCGCGGGCCTGGTCAACCTGACCGCGCTGGCCTCCGGCAAGGAGCAGAAGCTCCCCGCCTACGGCACCGGCGGCCGCTACGCCGGCAAGGTCGGCGAGCTGTCGTGGACCCTCGTCAGCGAGACCGAATCGGTCAACTCCATTGCGCTCTGCGACTGACGTCGCGGACCGCAGCCGAACGACGGGCTGAGACCGGCGGGCACCGCCCGCCGGTCGATCCTGCCCGCCCCCGACCAGCAGAGCGCGGGAAGTGCGATGATCCTCGAACCTCAGGTGTGGACCGCCGCGCCGGCGGACAGCTCCGGCAACTGGGCCACCGACCTCATGGAGAGCCTCGGCTCGCCCGGGGTCGCGATCGCCACCGGCCTGGAAAGCCTCTTCCCCACCGTGCCCAGCGAGCTGGTGCTGCTGCTCGGCGGCTACACGGCCCGCCTCGGCGACCTCAACTTCTTCGCGCTCGTGTGCTGGAGCACCCTCGGGTCCGTGGTCGGCTCCGTCCTCCACTACTACGTCGGCGCGCTCCTCGGCAGACGCCGCACCCGCGCCATCTTCATACGCTTCCCCCTGGTCCAGGAGTCCGACCTCGACCGCGCCGAGGGGTGGTTCGGCCGCTACGGCGCCAAGGCCGTGCTCGTCGGCCGGCTGATCCCCATCGTGCGCAGCTACGTCTCGCTCCCCGCCGGCATCGAGCGCATGCCGATGCCGCTGTTCGCGGCGTACACGGCGATCGGCTCGCTGCTGTGGAACCTCGCCCTCCTCACCGCCGGCTACGCGGTCGGCAGCAGCCACGACACCGTGGAGCAGTACGCCAACGGGTTCACCGCCGTCGTCGGCGGCATCCTCCTCGTGCTCGTCGTCCGGTTCGTCGTCGTCCGGCTGCGGGCCCGGCGCAGGGAGCGGCGCGAGGCTCCGGCCGAGTCGGCGTGACCTTCGGCTGAGGCACTCAGCCCACGGTTAGGCCCTCTTTAGCCCGGCCGCCCAGCATGAGCCAGTACCGCGCCCGGCACCGCTTCCGCGCGCCCGCCGGGCCCCGACGGATCGGAGTGTGGACAGTGTCGGAACCGGCGGCCCAGGCCCTCGCGCGACCGGAAGGCCCGGCACCCATCGCCGTGGTGGGGACGGCCTGCCGCCTCCCGCAGGCCGGCACACCCGAGGCGTTCTGGGAGCTGCTGCGCGACGGCCGCGACGCCGTCACCGGGGTCCCCGACGGCCGCCCGGACCTCCACGCGCCGGGCGAGGCGCCGGACAGGGCCCGCAGCGGCGCGTTCCTCGACCACGTCGACCTCTTCGACCCCGCCTTCTTCGGCATCGGCCCGCGCGAGGCCGCCGCCATGGACCCGCAGCAGCGCCTCGTGCTGGAGCTGGCATGGGAGGCCCTGGAACGCACCGGCCTCGTGCCCGCGTCGCTCGCCGGCACCCGCACCGGGGTCTTCGTCGGCGCCATGGCCGACGACTACGCCCGGCTCACCCAGCAGCTCGGCCCCGCGGCCGTCGGCCAGCACACCGCGACCGGCCTGCACCGCGGTATCATCGCCAACCGCGTCTCGTACCTCCTCGGCCTCACCGGCCCCAGCATGTCCGTCGACACCGGGCAGTCCTCCTCCCTCACGGCCGTGCACCTCGCCTGCGAAAGCCTGCAGCGCGGAGAGGCGGACCTCGCGCTCGCCGGCGGCGTGAGCCTCAACGTCACCGCCGACGGCTACGAGATCACCGAGGCGTTCGGCGCACTGTCGCCCGACGGCCGCTGCCACACCTTCGACGCGCGCGCCAACGGCTACGTACGCGGCGAAGGCGGCGGCCTCGTCCTGCTCAAGCGGCTCTCCGACGCCCTCGACGACGGCGACCGGGTACTCGGCGTCATCCTCGGCAGCGCCGTCAACAACGACGGCGCCACGGACACCCTCACCACCCCGGGCGCCCGGGGCCAGACCGACCTGCTGCGCCTGGCCTGCGACCGCGCCGGCGTCGCCCCCGGGGACATCCAGTACGTCGAACTGCACGGCACCGGCACCCGGCTCGGCGACCCTGTCGAGGCGACGGCGCTCGGCGAGGCCCTGGGCACCGGCCGCGGCGCCGCGCACCCGCTGCGCGTCGGCTCCGCCAAGACCAACGTCGGCCACCTGGAGGGCGCGGCCGGCATCACCGGCCTGATCAAGACGCTGCTGAGCCTGCACCACCGGGAGCTGCCCCGCAGCCTCCACTTCCGCTCCGCCAACCCCGCGATCCCGCTCGCCGACCTCGGGCTGCGGGTACAGGAGGAACACGGCCCCTGGCCGGACGCCGGCCGGCGGCTGATCGCCGGCGTCAGCTCGTTCGGGATGGGCGGGGCGAACGCGCACGTGGTGGTGGCGGAGCCGCCGTCACGCAGCGCGGACGAAGCAGTTGAAGCAGACGAAGCGGAAGAGGGCGGTCGCGCGGCCGCCGCCGGGGCCGGCAGCACGGCGCCCGTCGCCGGCACCGGCGCGCTGCCCTTCCTCCTCTCCGCTCGCAGCGCCGCCGCCCTGCGGGCCCAGGCGCGCCGGCTGCACGACCACCTGACCGCGCGAGGCGACGTCGCCACTCCCGTCGACGTCGCCCGCGCCCTCGCCACCACCCGCTCGGCCTTCGAGTACCGCGCCGCCGTCCTCCCCGCCCTCACCCCCGCGCAGGCGACGGCCCCGGCCGCCGAGGGGACCCCCGACGCCCTGCTCGCCGGCCTGACGGCCCTCGCCGACGACATCCCCGCCTCCGGCATCCTGCGCGGGACCGTCCGTGACGGCCGCGTCGCGTACCTCTTCGCCGGCCAGGGCAGCCAGCGCGGGGGCATGGGCCGCGAACTGCACGCTACGTGGCCGGTGTTCCGCGCTGCGTTCGACGAGCTGTGCACCGCGCTCGACACCGCGCTCGCGCCGTACGCCGACCGGCCCCTGCGCGACGTGATGTTCGCCGACGACGACCCGGAGCTGCACCGCACGGTCTACGCGCAGCCGGCGCTCTTCGCCTTCGAGGTCGCCCTCTTCCGGCTGCTGGAGAGCTGGGGGATGCGCCCGGACGTGGTGGCCGGCCACTCCATCGGCGAACTCGCCGCCGCCCACGTCGCCGGCGTGCTCACGCTGCCCGACGCCTGCCGCCTGGTCGCGGCCCGCGGCGGGCTCATGCAGGCGCTGCCGGAGGGCGGGGCGATGCTGTCCGTCCGCGCGCCGGCCGCCGAGGTCGAGCCGCTGCTCACCGGGCCCGACGCCCTCTCCGGGCTGGACATCGCGGCCGTCAACGGCCCCGCGGCCACCGTCGTGTCCGGAGACGCCGAAGCCGTCGACCGCCTGGCCGCGGTCGGCGCGGAGCGGGGCTGGAAGGCGCGCAGGCTGCGGGTGAGCCACGCCTTCCATTCCGCGCACATGGACGGCATGCTCGCCGACTTCGCCGCCGTCGCCGCCGAACTCGACTTCCGGCCGCCGCGCATCCCCCTCGTGTCCAACCTCGACGGCCAGGAGGTCGGCGCCGAGGAGGTCTGCGACCCCGGCTACTGGGTCCGGCACGTCCGCCGGACCGTCCGCTTCCACGAAGGCGTGCGCTGGCTGGGCGCGGCCGGCGTCACCACGCTCGTCGAGATCGGGCCGGACGGGGTCCTGTCCGCCATGGCCAAGGACTGCTTGCCGGACGCGGTGACCGTACCGCTGCGCCGCGGCGGCACGCCCGAGGCACGTGAGGTGCTGACGGCGGTCGTACGGGCCCACCTGCACGGCGTGGCCGTCGACTGGTCCGCCGTGTTCCAGGGCACGGGCACCGGGCATGTCGACTTGCCGACGTACGCGTTCCAGCGCGAGCGCCACTGGCTGACGGGAGAGCGGCAGGCGCCGGCGGTGCGCCCGGCCGACGGTCCCGACCGGGCGCGTACGGAGGCACCGGTCCCTTCCGCTCCGACGACTCCCGCCACCGCTGCGAACGCTGGCACCGGCCCGGCGGAGACCCTGGCGCTCGTCGTGGGCGAGGCCGCCGGCGTCCTCGGGTACGCCGACGCGTCGGCCGTCGAAGTGCGGCGCGCCTTCCGCGACCTGGGCTTCGACTCGATCTCCGCCGTCACCCTCCGGGACCGTCTCGCCGACACCACCGGCCTCGACCTGCCCAGCTCCGTCCTCTTCGACCACCCCACCCCCGAGCGCCTCGCCGCCCACCTGCACGCCCGCCTCACCGGCGCCGACGACGGCGTCGTGACCACCGCCGCCGCCGTGGATGCGGAGGATCCGGTGGTGGTTGTGGGAATGGCGTGCCGTTATCCGGGTGGTGTGTCGTCGCCGGAGGAGTTGTGGGACCTGGTGTGGTCAGGGCGCGAGGGGGTCTCGGAGTTCCCGACTGACCGGGGTTGGGCTGCTGATCTGTTCGATGCGGATCCGGGTGTGTCGGGGAAGTCGTATGCGCGTCATGGTGGGTTTTTGCATGATGCGGGGGATTTCGACGCGGAGTTTTTTGGTGTGTCGCCGCGTGAGGCGTTGGCGATGGATCCGCAGCAGCGGCTTGTGCTGGAGGCGTCGTGGGAGGCGTGCGAGCGTGCGGGTGTCGATCCCGACAGCCTGCGCGGCAGCCGCACCGGCGTCTACATCGGCGCCACCGCGCAGGAGTACGGGCCCCGGCTCGCGGACGGCCACGACGGCTACGACGGGCACCTGCTCACCGGCACCACGGTGAGCGTGCTGTCGGGGCGGGTGGCGTACGCGTTCGGTCTTGAGGGCCCGGCGGTGA
>NZ_BAAAPF010000287.1:0-9018 GCF_039531005.1 Streptomyces synnematoformans | reverse complement strand
AGCACCCGGTCGGCGAGCCGGCGCGCCTCGGCGATGGCGGGCCGGGAGCCGCGCTCCACCCGGGCGAAGCGGCGGGCGGTGGCGGTGGCGGCGCGCTCCTCGCGGGCGGAGTGCCGCGCGTGCCGGAAGTCCTTCATCAGCTGACCGGTGTCGATGCCGACGGGGCAGTCCAGGCCGCACGTCGAGTCGCCGGCGCAGGTGTCGACGGCGTCGTACCCGTACGCCTGCAGCAGGCTGCCGGTGACGGGCGCGTCCGGCGGCTGGCGCAGCATCTCCCGGCGCAGCACGATGCGCTGGCGCGGGGTGGTGGTCAGGTCGCGGCTGGGGCAGGTGGGTTCGCAGAAGCCGCACTCGATACACGGGTCGGCGATGTCCTCGATCCGCGGGATGGTCTTCAGCCCGCGCAGGTGCGCCTGCGGGTCGCGGTCGAGGAGCACCCGCGGGGCGAGGACGCCGCTCGGGTCGATCAGCTCCTTGATCCGCCACATCAGCTCCGTGGCCCGCTCGCCCCACTCCAGCGCCAGGAACGGGGCGATGTTGCGGCCGGTGGCGTGCTCGGCCTTCAGCGAGCCGTCGAAGCGCTCGACGGCCAGGCGGCAGAAGTCGTCCATGAAGGCCGCGTAGCGCTCGACGTCGGCGGGCTCGGCCGCGTCGAAGGCGAGCAGGAAGTGCAGGTTGCCGTGGGCGGCGTGGCCGGCGACGGCGGCGTCGAAGCCGTGCCGCGCCTGGAGTTCGAGCAGCGCCTCGCAGGCTTCGGCGAGCCGGGCCGGAGGCACGGCGAAGTCCTCGGTGATGAGCGTCGTACCGGCCGGGCGGGAGCCGCCGACGGCGGTGACGAACGCCTTGCGCGCCTTCCAGTAGCCGGCGATGCGGCCCGGGTCGCGGGTGAAGGCGTTGCCGCCGTCGGCCACGGACCCGACCGGCGCCACGAGGTCCAGCCCCGCCAGCACCCCGGCCGCCGCCGCCTCGTACGCCTCCTGCGCCGCCTCGTCCGGCGCCCGGAACTCCACCAGCAGCGCCGCCGTCTGCTTCGGCAGCTCCGCCCAGTCGGCGGGCACGCCGGCGACGCTCACCGAGGCGCGCAGCGTGTTGCCGTCCATCAGCTCCACGGCCCGCGCTCCGGCGGCGGCCCACGCCGGCACCGCGGCCGCGGCGGCCTGTAGCGTGGGGAAGAACAGCAGCGCGGTGGAGGTGTGCCGGTCCAGCGGCAGGGTGTTGAAGACCGTGTCGGCGATGAAGCCGAGCGTGCCCTCGGAGCCGACCATCAGCCCGCGCAGGATCGCCACCGGTGTGGCGCCGTCGAGGAAGGCGTCCAGGCGGTAGCCGTTGGTGTTCTTGATCTCGTACTTGGCGCGGATACGGGCCGTCAGCTCCGCGTCCGCCTCGATCTCCGCCTTGAGCGCGAGCAACCCGCGGCACAGCTCCGGCTCGGCCGCGGCCAGCCGCTCGTCGGCGTCGGGCGCGGCTGTGTCCACGACGGTGCCGGAGGGCAGCACGAAGGTCAGCGAGGCGAGGGTGCGGTACGAGTTGCGGGTGGTCCCGGCCGTCATGCCCGAGGCGTTGTTGGCGACGACGCCGCCGAGGGTGCAGGCGATGGCGCTGGCCGGGTCGGGGCCGAGGACGCGGCCGTGCCGGGCGAGGGTGGCGTTGGCCCGTACGACCGTGGTGCCGGGGCCGACCCGGACGCGCGCCGCGGCGTCGTCGAGGACCTCGACACCGGCCCAGTGCCGGCGCACGTCGACGAGGATGTCCTCGCCCTGCGCCTGGCCGTTCAGCGACGTGCCCGCCGCCCGGAAGACGAGCTTCCGGCCGTGTTCGCGGGCGAAGCGGAAGAGGGCGGAGACGTCCGCCACCGTCTCGGCGACGGCCACGGCCCGCGGTACGAAGCGGTACGGGCTGGCGTCCGAGGCGTAGCGCACCAGGTCGGCGGCGCCCGTCAGCACCTTCTCCGCGCCCAGCAGCGCCGTCAGTTCGCCGCGCAGCGGCTCCGGCGTGCCCGCGGCGAGGTCGTCGGCGACCCGGTCCGGCGCGGGCGCCGGTCCGCGGCCGGGACGCAGGGCCGAGGGCCTGGGCTGGAGCAGCGGCATGGAAACGGACTCCTCAGCAGGGGCGGCCGGGCGTGCCGACCAGGGGGGCGATGAGCCCCAGCAGTTTTTCACGCTGCTGTTCTGACAGCGGCTTCAGCACGTCCGCGGCGGCGGCGAGGCGCGCCCGGTGCAGTTCCGCGAGGGCCGTGCGGCCGGCCTCGGTGGTCTCGATGCGGGTGACCCGGCGGTTGGCCGGGTCGGGCACGCGCCGGACCAGCCCGTGCTCCTCCAGCGCGTCCACGTGGGTGGTGACCGCGCGGGGCACGACGCCGAGGCGCTCGGCGAGGTCGGCCATCCGCGGCGGCTCCTCGTGGCGCTCCAGGGTGCGCAGCAGCCGGGACTGGGCCGGCGTGATGCCCAGGGGCTTGAAGTGGTGCTTCTGCGCGTGGTGGATCCGGCGGGTGAGCAGCAGCAGCTGCTCGGCCAGCTGGCCGGTCACGTCTGCGGGGGGCGGGGGCGACTGGGACACGCCACGAGCGTATCAGGAGTATGTTCATTGTGTATATAGGTAACAGTGAGCTACCCTCTTATAAGTCGTCACGTTCTCCTAGGAGGCCCATGCCGCACGATCCCCTCGACGGGTGGACACCACCGCCCGCCGATCCGGAGCAGCCCGCCCAGGTGCGCCGGATCCTCGCGCTCTTCCGCCCGTACCGCGGCCGCCTCGCCGTGGTCGGGCTGCTGGTGGCCGCATCCTCGCTGGTGTCGGTCGCCTCGCCGTTCCTGCTCCGCGAGGTCGTCGACACCGCGCTGCCGCAGGGCCGCACCGGCCTGCTGAGCCTGCTCGCGCTCGGGATGGTCGCCGTCGCCGTGCTCGGCGGCGTCTTCGGCGTCCTGCAGACCCTCATCTCCACCACCGTCGGCCAGCGCGTCATGCACGACCTGCGCACCGGCGTCTACGCCCAGCTCCAGCGCATGCCGCTGGCGTTCTTCACCCGCACCCGCACCGGTGAGGTGCAGTCCCGCATCGCCAGCGACATCGGCGGCATGCAGGCCACCGTCACCACCACCGCCACCTCGCTGGTCTCCAACGCCACCAGCGTCATCGCGACCGTCGTCGCCATGCTCGCGCTCGACTGGCGGCTCACCGTCGTCTCGCTGCTCCTGCTGCCGCTCTTCGTCTGGATCGCCCGCCGCGTCGGCCGCGAGCGCAAGAAGATCACCTCGCAGCGGCAGAAGCAGATGGCCGCCATGGCCGCCGGCGTGACCGAGTCGCTGTCGGTCAGCGGCATCATGCTCGGCCGCACCATGGGCCGCTCCGACAGCCTCACCCGCGGCTTCGCCGACGAGTCCGAGAGCCTGGTGGACCTGGAGGTACGGGCCAACATGGCCGGCCGCTGGCGGATGGCCGCCATCGGCGTCGTCATGGCCGCCATGCCCGCCGTCATCTACTGGACCGCCGGACTGGCTTCCGGGCCCGCCGGGCAGGGCGTGACCATCGGCACCGTCGTCGCCTTCGTCTCGCTGCAGCAGGGACTCTTCCGGCCCACCGTCAGCCTGCTGGCCACCGGCGTGCAGATGCAGACCTCGCTCGCCCTCTTCCAGCGCATCTTCGAGTACCTCGACCTGCCCGTCGACATCGCCGAGCCGGAGCGCCCGGTGCGGCTGGCCAAGCCCCGCGGCGACGTGCGCTTCGAGCACGCCGACTTCGCGTACGAGCCGGGCCGGCCGACGCTGCGCGACGTCACGCTCACCGTGCCGGCCGGCAGCAGCCTCGCGGTCGTCGGCCCCACCGGCGCCGGCAAGTCAACGCTGGGCTACCTGGTGCCGCGGCTGTACGACGTCACCGGCGGCCGGGTCACCCTCGACGGCACCGACGTGCGCGACCTCGACTTCGACTCGCTCGCCCGCGCGGTCGGCGTCGTCGCCCAGGAGACGTACCTCTTCCACGCCTCCGTCGCCGACAACCTGCGCTTCGCCCGCCCGGACGCCACCGACGCCGAGATCGAGGCCGCCGCCCGCGCCGCGCAGATCCACGACCACATCGCCGCCCTGCCCGACGGCTACGACACCCTCGTCGGCGAGCGCGGCTACCGCTTCTCCGGCGGTGAGAAGCAGCGCCTCGCCCTCGCCCGCACGATCCTGCGCGACCCGCCGGTGCTCATCCTCGACGAGGCCACCAGCGCGCTGGACACCCGCACCGAGCGCGCGGTGCAGGAGGCGGTCGACGCGCTGGCCGAGGGCCGTACGACGATCACCATCGCACACCGGCTCTCCACCATCCGCGGCGCCGACCAGATCGCCGTCCTCGACGACGGCCGGGTCGCCGAACTCGGCACGCACGCGGAGCTGATGGCGGCCGGCGGCCGGTACGCGGCGCTCGTGCGGCGGGACGCCGACACCGCCGCCGCGGACACGCCGGCCGGCCCGGCCGCCGGTCCGGGCCCGGTCGCGGTCGCCGAGGGCGAGTCGCTGCCGGTCTGACGTGCCGTACGGCCCGGGCGCCGCGCGCCGGCCCCGTGCCCGTACTACGGTGACGGGATGGGAGTGCTCACGGCCGTCCGCGGCGACATCACCGAGCAGCAGGTCGACGCGGTGGTCAACGCCGCCAACTCCGCGCTGCTCGGCGGCGCGGGCGTCGACGGCGCCATCCACCGCAGGGGCGGCAAGAGCATCCTCGCGGAGTGCCGGGAGCTGCGCGCCACCGCCTACCCCGACGGGCTGCCCGCCGGCCGGGCGGTGGCCACCGCCGCCGGTCTGCTGCCGGCCCGCTGGGTGATCCACACGGTCGGCCCGGTGTGGTCGACGGCCGAGGACCGCTCCGGGCAGCTCGCCTCCTGCTACCGCGAGTCGCTGGCCGTCGCCCGTGAACTGGGCGCCCGCACGGTCGCGTTCCCGGCGGTGTCCACGGGGGCGTTCGGCTGGCCGCTGGACGACGGCGCCCGGATCGCGGTGGCCGCGGTCCAGGAGGCCGTCGACAAGCGGGACTTCGACGAGGTGCGGTTCGTCCTCTTCGACGACCGGGCGTACGAGGCGTTCGCCCGGCGGCTCGGCTGACCGCCGGGCCCGGGCTGCCGCGCGGCGGCGGCCACTGCCATCCTGGCGGCGTGCAGAATCCCGCGACCGTCACCCCCGACGCCCCGCACGCCGTACGCTCCCCGCTCCTCACCCAGCAGTGGCTCGACCTCGCCTTCGTCCACTGGGCCGTCGAGCCCGCCGCCGTGGCGCCGCTGCTGCCCGGCGGGACGGTGCCCGACACGCTCGACGGCGTCACGTACGTCGGGCTCGTCGCGTTCCGCATGCACCGCGTCGGATGGCTCCGGCTGCCCGGCGTGCCGTACCTCGGCACCTTCCCGGAGACCAACGTGCGCCTGTACTCGGTCGACGCACACGGGCGGCGCGGCGTGGTGTTCCGGTCGATGGACGCCGCCCGGCTGGTGCCCGTGGTGGTGGGCAGGCTCGGCTTCGGACTGCCGTACCTGTGGTCGCGGATGACCGTGCACCGGGCCGGCGACACCGTCCGCTACACCGGCTCCCGCCGCTGGCCGGGGCCGCGGGGCGCGTACAGCCGCCTCACCGTGCGCCGGGGTGAGCGCATCCGGGAGGCGACGGAGCTGGAGCACTTCCTCACCGCGCGCTGGGGCCTGCACCACGTGTTCTTCCGCACCACGGGTTACCTGCCCAACGAGCATCCGCGCTGGCCGCTGCACCGCGCCGAGCTGGTCGAGTGCGAGGAGAACCTGATCGCGGCGGCGGGCCTGCCCGCGCCGGACGGCGCGCCGGTGAGCGTCCTGTACTCGCCGGGCGTCCCGGTCCGCCTCGGCCGCCCGGTCCGGCCCGCGGGGGCCCCGGCCCCGTAGCGCACGGGGCGCCCCGGCCCGCGGGGCGCCCCGGCGCGGCGGTTCAGTAGGAGCAGCGGTTGAGCATGCTCTGGACCGCCGACTTCTCCGCGGAGTCGATCTTCAGGTTCCAGCGGTACTTGGTGTGGATCCAGAACTTGGCGTACCCGCACCAGGAACTCGTGCGCGGCGGCTTCCAGTCGGCCGGGTCGCGGTCGCCCTTGGAGCTGTTGACCTCGGTGGTCACCGCGATCAGCTGGGGGCCGGTGAGGTCGTTGGCGAAGGCCTCGCGGCGGGAGGTGCTCCAGCCGCTGGCGCCGGAGCGCCAGGCTTCGGCCAGGGCCACGACGTGGTCGATGGAGATCTGCGCGGGCGAGGTGCGGGTGACCCCGTCGAAGTAGCTGTACCAGCTGCCGGAGTCGGGGTAGCAGTCCGCGCCGGCGGTCACGTTGTCACCGTCGCGCCTGAGGACCGTCTCGCGGGTGTTGCAGTTGCCGGAGACGGCGCTCCAGTGCGGGAACTTGTCGCGCGAGTAGCCGGACATCGAGCCTTCGCCGGCCACGGTCAGGCTGTTCAGCTCGGACTGCACCTGGGACTTGGGCGGCACGTCCGGCGGGAACGCCGACGCCGGCGGCGCCGTGCCGAGCGCGACGCCGAGGACGAGCGCCAGGAGGGCGGGAACGGCTGTCCAGCCGCGGGCGGATATCGCTGACGATCTGAGCAACGTGGCCTCCGTGGGGTGAGGACGGGCACCTGCGATCGGGCGAGAGCACCGACGGCCGCACGCGAACCGCCCCGCGGGTGACGCGGAACCGTTCCGCCGGCGCGACTGTCGACGCGTGTAGACATGCCCACGACAATGAACTCCGAAGCACGGAAGTTCGACGCCCGGATGGCCGTTCGAGAACGGACGGCGCCCCCGGCGACGGGAGCGGACCGTCGCCGGGGGCGCGGGAGTTCGGTGGCGGGTGCGGGGCCGGCGGGCGCCGGGGAGGCGGATGCGGGGGTGGGGCGGGGTGGTGCGGCGGCTTAGCGGACGCCGCCGATGATCGCGTCGATCCGGGCCTTCACGGACGTCACGTCGCCGTAGATCGCGGGGGAGACGGCGCAGGTGCCGGCCGTGCCGCGGCTGGTGGCGCCCACGAGCCGCCAGTCGCCGGGCCCGCCGACGACCGCCGGGCCGCCGGAGTCGCCGTAGCACGCGCCCCGGCCGCCGCCGCCGTTGACGCACAGCTCGTACGCGCCCCGGATGCCGGCGCACGAGCGGTCGCCGAGGATCGTGGTGTCGAGCTGCCGCAACCGCACCGGCGGGGCCCCGCAGCCGCGGGTCGGGCAGGTCTGGCCCCAGCCGATCAGCCGGGTCGCCGAACCGGGCGGCGCGGCGGCGGCGACGGGGACGGGCGTCTTCGTCGACGGGGAGCCGAGCCGCAGCAGGGCCATGTCGGCGGCGACCTGGCGCCGTTCGACGACCCGGCGGACCTCGCCGCCGGAGGTGCGGTCCGTGGTGCCGATCCGGACCCGGTACGGGGTGCCGCAGTGCGCGGCGGTGACGACCCACGCGGGGTCCACCAGGCTGCCGCCGCAGGTGTGGCCGCCGGACGCGCTCTGCAGGGACACCATGAAGGAGTACGTCTCGGAGGCCGGCTGGCCGCCCACGAGCCGCGTGCCCGGCGGCGTCGCGGGACCGGGGGAGTCGGCGGCGACGGCCGCGCCCGACATCGACAGCACGGCCGCGACGGCGGCCGTTAACGCGCCGAGCCGCGCAAGGGGGCGTATTCGTCTGTTCATTCGCGTGTTCCTCCCATGGGGACTTCGGTGCGTTCCTGCCGAAGGGGATCGCACGAGAGTAAGCGCGCATCCTGAGGAACGTAAACAGCGCACCGGGCCGGCACGTGAATTCACCTCCCCTCAACCAGCGGCGCTGACCTGCACGTTCAACATCCGGAATCAATGTTTCCGGGCCCGCGTGAAGAAATCGCTTGCATAACGCGGCGGTATGGCCGTCGAATAATGGAAAGGCGCGCTGGGTAGCGGGAATTGGCTCGCTCAGTCGCGGGGTGAAGGGTCCGGAAGCCAGCCGCGGCGCTGCGCCAGAATTCCCGCCTGGAAGCGGGTGCGGGCACCCAGCTCGTCCAGCAGCTCCGCCACCCGCCGGGTGACCGTGCGCGGGCTCACGCCCAGCTGCCGGGCGATCGCCTCGTCCTTCACCCCCGCCGCGAGCAGCGTCAGCAGCCCCAGGTCGGAACACGACGGCCGGTCGGGCGCGGCCTGCGGCAGCAGCGGCGCGGCCTGCTGCCACAGCAGCTCGAAGAGGCCGACGAGCGCGTCCAGCAGCGCGCACGGGCGGATCACCAGCGCGCTGTCCACCTGGTCGTCGAGGGCGATCGGCAGCAGCGCCAGCGCCCGGTCGGCGACCGCCAGCTTCATCGGCACCTGCGGATGGACGCGCGACCGCTCGCCGTTGGCCGCCGCCCGCCGCGCCGCCGCCAGCGCGCCGGGGTATTCCAGCGACTCCGGGGCGTAGATGCCGCGCACCACCACGTCCTCGTGCAGCCGCGCCGTCACCCCCTCCTCGGAGCCGGTCGCGTCGGCCGCGTAGGGCGGCCGGTCGAAGACCAGCAGCTCCCGCTCGCAGCCGCGGACGAGCTGGGCGAAGCGCTCCGCGATGGCCTGCCGGCCGGTGAGGATCTCCAGCAGCTCGTCGGGCTGCCGGCCCGTGCTCAGCGTCGCCGCCAGCGCCCGTGCGTTGCGCTGCAGTTCGCCCAGCTCCCGGCGGCGCCGGGCGACGAGCAGGTCGACGGCGGTGTCCGGGCGGGTGGCCAGCAGCCGCACCGGGCGCCCCGGCAGCCGGCTGACCAGGCCCAGCTCCGCCAGCTCCGTCACGCCGCGCCGCGTCGCGCGCTCGGAGCGGCCCAGCTCGCCGGCGAGCTGGGCGACGGTCCGGCCGGGCGCCGCGAGCAGCGCGCGGTAGACGGACTCCGCGTACGGCGGTACCCCCAGGACCTCAAGCATCCGGCCATGGTGGCCAGTTATAGACGTGGCGACAAGACGCCAGGCGGATCCGTTCCGCGGCGCTGGTCGCCCGCGGTAAGACCTGATCATGTCCTCCCGACGGCTTCCCCAGCACCTCCGCGCTGCCGTGACGGCCCTCC
>NZ_BAAAPF010000286.1:0-9139 GCF_039531005.1 Streptomyces synnematoformans | reverse complement strand
GCCCGTACGGGTGACGCCGTGGCCGGCCCCGCCGGCCCACCGGGCGGGCGGCCCGGCGGTCGGCCGCCCGGGGTACCACCCGCCGGCCGGCCAGCGAAGAAGCCCGCGGTGACGCGCGCGGGACCGGCGGCCACGCCGCCGGGACCGGCCGGGCGGCCGGCGGCACCTTTCGGGGACCGGCCGCCATTGGGGTGAACCAATGAGGCCCGCAGCCTTTTTGAAGGCGCGGGCCTCATTCGCGTTTCAGCCGGGTATCGCCCTCGTACAGGCCGGTCACGGTCATTGACATGTTTAGACCAACCTCGCTACACAGACCCGACCCCCAGGCCGGTCAGCCGGCATCCCGCCCCCAGAACCGCGAGGTGTCATGCAGCCCACCGACGAGAACGCCTTCCCGCCCGGCCCCTCCCCACGACCGACCCCCGCCGCCGCGCGGCACCGCCGCCGGCTGCGCCACGCGCTCTGCGCCGGCGCCGCGGCCCTCGCGCTCGTCGGAGCGGCGGCCGTCGGCCCGGCCGGACCGGCCGCGGCGACCTCCGCCCAGGACAACGGCGACGGCGGCGACGACGGGGGCGACGGCGACAGGACGGTGCTGACGGCGGCCGTCGCGCAGAGCGTCGACTCGCTCAGCCCGTTCCTCGCGGTCACCCTGGTGGCCACCACCCTCAACCGGCTGATGTACGACTCCCTCGTCAACTACGACGTCAAGACGCAGGAGCCCATCCCGGGGCTGGCGGAGAAGTGGGAGCCCTCCGACGCGGGCAGGACGTGGACGTACACCATCCGCGACGGCGTGGAGTGGTCCGACGGCAGGCCGCTGACCGCCGAGGACGCCCGCTGGACGTTCCACACGATGATGACCGACGACGCCGCCGGCACGGCCAACGGCTCGTACGTCACGAACTTCGAGAAGGTCTCCGCGCCCGACCCGCGCACGCTCGTCGTGGAGCTGAAGGAGCCGCAGGCCACGATGAACTCGATGGACCTGCCGATCGTGCCCAAGCACGTCTGGAAGGACGTCGACAACCTGGGCAAGTTCAACAACGACGCGGACTTCCCGGTGGTCGGCAGCGGCCCCTACGTGCTCACGGACTTCAAGACCGACTCGTACGTCACCTTCGAGCGGAACGAGAACTTCTGGCGGGGCGCGCCGAAGTTCGACGAGGTGACCTTCAAGTACTACAAGGAGACCGACGCCGCCGTCGCCGCGCTGCGCAAGGGCGAGGTGTCCTTCGTGCCGGACCTGACGCCGGCGCACGCCGCGTCGCTGGCGGACCACCCCGACATCAAGGTCAACGACGGCCAGGGCCGGCGCTTCTGGGCCATCGCCGTCAACCCCGGGGCGCGCGACGTCGAGGGCCGCACGTTCGGCGACGGCCATCCCGCGCTGCTCGACCCGAAGGTGCGCAAGGCGCTGTTCCACGCGGTGGACCGCGACGTGATAGTGAACAAGGTGCTGCAGGGGCACGGCGTGGTGGGCGCGGGCTACATCCCGCCGCGCTTCGCCGACTACCACTGGAAGCCGCCGGCCGACCAGGAGGTCGGCTACGACCCGCAGGAGGCCGCGCGGCTCCTCGACGAGGCGGGCTACGAGCTGAAGGACGGCAAGCGCGTCGGCAAGGACGGCAGGCCGCTGGACTTCCGGATGCTGTGCCACGCCACCGACCCCAAGGACAAGGCCGCCGGCAAGTACCTGGAGGAGTGGTGGGGCGCGCTGGGCATCGGCCTGGACCTGCAGTGCCTGGACAACGTCGGCGACCCCTGGGTGGCGGGTGAGTACGACCTCGCCTTCGACGGCTGGTCGGTCAACCCCGACCCGGACTTCGTCCTCGCCATCCACACCTGCGCCGCGCTGCCGGAGTCGGAGGACGTCGTGGGGCAGACGGACAACTTCATCTGCGACAAGGAGTTCGACCGGCTCTACGCCGAGCAGCTGGCCGCGTACGACGACCCGGCCGGGCGGGCCGAGGCGGTGAAGGAGATGCAGTCGGTCCTCTACGACACCGGGTACATGAACGTGCTGGCGTACCCGAACTCCGTGGAGGCGTACCGCACCGACCACATCAAGTCGATCACCGCGATGCCCGCGGGCAACGGCAACATCTGGGGCCAGGACGGCTCCTGGAGCTGGGCCACCGCGGTCCCCGCCGCGGCGGCGTCCGAGGACGACGACGGCTCGGCCCTGGGCGTGGTGCTCGGCGGCGGGGCGGCGGTCGTCATCGTGGCCGCGGCGAGCGTGGTCTTCACGCTGCGCCGCCGGGCCACCGCGGAGGACCGCGAGTAGCCCGTACGCACCCTCGCCCGCCCGGGGTGTCCGGCGCCCCGCCGCCGGACACCCCGCCCGACCCCGACCCCCCCGCCCGCGACGCACTCCGCACCCGCGCCACGTACCCGGACGGCACCCCAGCAAAGCGAGGGCCATGTCAACGGCAGACCCACCCGTCACCCCGGCCGCCGAGAAGGCGGCACCCGGCGCCCGCGGCGCCGCGGGCAGCTCCCGCCGCGCCTACCTCGGCTACGTGGCGGGCAAGCTCGCCGGCGCCGCGGTCTCCCTCCTCGCCATCCTCGTCACCAGCTTCTTCCTCTTCCGGATCATCCCCGGCGACCCGGTCAAGACGATGACGCACGGCCGCAAGGTCGACGCGGAGCAGCTCGCCGCGCTGCGCCGCCAGTACGGTCTTGACCTGCCGCTGTGGGAGCAGTTCACGCGCTACGTCGGCGACGCGCTGACCGGCGACCTCGGCGACTCGTACCAGTTCAACGAGCCGGTGCTGGACCTCGTCCGGGAGCGGGTGCCGGCCACCCTGCTGCTCACCGGCACGGCCGTGGTGCTCTACAGCGCGCTCGGCCTCTGGCTCGGCACCCGCGCGGCCTGGCGGCACGGCGGGCTCGGCGACAAGGTGAACACCGGCGTCGCGCTCACCTTCTGGTCGGTGCCGCACTTCTGGCTGGGGATGCTGCTCATCATCTTCTTCTCCGTCGGCGTCGGCCCCCTCCCCGGGCTGTTCCCCACCGGCGGCATGGAGTCGGGCGGCGAGGAGGGCCCGGCGTACGTCGTGGACGTGGTGCACCACATGGTCCTGCCGGTGCTCACCCTGGTCGCCGCGTGCTACGCGCAGACGCTGCTGGTCATGCGCTCCTCGCTGCTCGACGAGATGGGCAGCGACTATCTGACGGCCGCCCGGGCCAAGGGGCTGCGCGACGACCTCGTACGCCGCCGGCACGCCGTGCCGAACGCGCTGCTGCCGACGATCACGCTCGTCTTCGTCAACCTCGGCTTCATCGCGGCCGGCTCCATCCTGGTGGAGACGGTCTTCTCCTGGCCGGGCCTCGGCGGGCTGTTCTACCAGGCGCTGAGCGTTCCCGACCTGCCGCTGATCCAGGGCCTGTTCATCGTCTACGCCGGCTCGATGATCCTGATGAGCGTGGTCGCCGACCTGATCTATCCGCTGTTCGATCCCCGGGTGGGCCGATGAGCACAGAAGCACTGGGCGAGGAGCCGGGCGCCGACCCCCCGGACACCGGGGCACCCGCGAAGTCCGCCGCCCCCGCCGATTCCGCCGATTCCGCCGCCGATCCCGGGGCGCTGGCGTGGGCGCGCCGGCGCCGCTCCGCGGCCCGCTTCTGGCGCGCGTACCGCGGGCAGCGGGCGGGGCTCGTCGGCCTCGTCGCGCTCGCCGTCATCGCGTTCACCGCGCTGGCCGCGCCGCTGCTGGTCGGCTCCGACGCCGACAGCGTCACCGACGCGCCGGGCACGGCGCTGGAGAACCCCAGCACCGAGTTCCCGCTCGGCACCGACCAGTTCGGCCGGTCGGTACTCGACCTGCTGGTCTACGGGGCGCGCATCTCGCTCACCGTCGGGCTGCTGGCCGCGGCGCTGACCGTCGGCATCGGCACCCTCGTCGGCATGCTGGCCGGACACTACGGCGGCTGGCTGTCCGGCGTGCTCATGCGCGTCACGGACTTCTTCCTCGTCATGCCGACGCTGGTGCTGGCGATCGTGCTGGCCACGGTGATGTCCCGGTCGGTCACCACCGTCATCATCGCCATCGGCGTGGCGGCCTGGCCCAAGACGGCCCGGCTGGTGCGGGCGCAGACGCTGGCCATCGAGGCCCGCCCGTACGTCGAACGGGCCCGGGCGCTGGGCGGCGGGCACACCCACGTCATGCGACGGCACGTGCTGCCGAACGTGCTGCCGCTGGTCCTCGCCCAGACCACGCTGGTCATCTCCGAGGCGATCCTCACCGAGGCCACGCTCGCGTTCCTCGGCCTCGGCGACCCGCAGGTCGTCTCGTGGGGCGGCATGCTGCAGGACGCCCGCGAGGCGGGCGCGATCAGCTCCGGGCACTGGTCGTTCCTGGTGCCGCCGGGCATCGCGATCGCGGTGGTCGCCCTGTGCTTCACGCTGGCGGGCCGGGCGCTGGAGTCCGTGCTCAACCCGAAGCTGGGGGTGGCGAAGTGACCCTCCTCGACGTGCGGGATCTGCACGTGACGTACGGTACGGGCGCCGCCGCCGTCCCGGCGGTGCGCGGCGTCGACCTCACCCTGGCCGCCGGGCAGAAGCTCGGCCTCGCCGGCGAGTCGGGCTGCGGGAAGTCCACCCTGGCGCTGGCGCTGCTGCGGCTGCTGCCGCGCCCCGCGCGGGTGCGCGGGGAGATCCTCCTCGACGGCGAGGACGTGCTCGCCATGTCGTGGGGACGGCTGCGCGCGGTGCGCTGGGCGGGCGCCTCGATCGTCTTCCAGGGCGCGATGCACTCGCTCAACGCCGTCCACCGCGTCCGCGACCAGATCGCCGAGCCGATCCTGCTGCACCGGCTGGAGTCCTCGCAGGCCGCGGCCCGGCGCCGGGCGGAGGGGCTGCTGGAGCAGGTCGGCCTGCCGGCCGCGCGCGGTGGCGCGTACCCGCACGAGCTGTCCGGCGGCCAGCGGCAGCGGGTGATGATCGCGATGGCGCTGGCCTGCGACCCGCGGCTGGTCGTCGCCGACGAGCCGACGACGGCGCTGGACGTGATGATCCAGGCGCAGATCCTGCGGCTGATCGAGCGGCTGGTCGCCGAGCACGGCATCGGCCTGCTGATGATCAGCCACGACCTGGCGGTGCTCTCCGACACCTGCGACCGGCTGGCCGTGATGTACGCGGGCCGGATCGTCGAGGAGGGCCCGGCGCAGCGGGTGTTCACGGCGGCGGAGCACCCGTACAGCGGCGCGCTGGCGGCGGCGTTCCCGACCGTCGGCCGGGCCGCGGACCGCCGCGCCCCGCAGGGCCTCCCCGGCGATCCGCCGGACCCGGCGCGGCTGCCGGGCGGCTGCACGTTCCACCCGCGCTGCCCGGTGGCGCTGGAGACCTGCGCGGCGGACGAACCGCGGCTGCGGGAGGCGGGCCCGGGCAGGCGGGCGGCGTGCGTACACGTGGAGAGCGTCAAGGAGGCACGGTGAGCGGGGAGTCGGCGGAGAAGCCGGGGATGGCGTCGAAAGCGGCGAAGGACGCGAAGCCGCGGACGCCGGCCGGCGGACGGGCGGAGCCGGGGGCGGACGGGGTCGGACAGGCCGGGTCACGGAAGAGCGCCGGTGAGAGCGGCAAGCGCGGTCCCGCGGCCGGGGACGCATCCGCAGGCGAACGGCCCGACCTGCGTAAGCGCGAGCCCCTGGCCGCGGGGAAGCCGCTGGCGGACGGGGGCGACCGCGCGGGGGGCGCCCTCGCGGGGCCGCTGCTCGACGCCGACGGGCTGCGCGTCGTCTTCCCCGGGCGGCACGGCGCCCCCGCCGCGCGGGCGGTGGACGGCGTGAACCTGTCCATCGGCGCCGGCGAGATCGTCGCGCTCGTCGGCGAGTCCGGCTGCGGCAAGACCACCCTGGCCCGCGCGCTCCTCGGCCTGGTCCGCCCCACCGCCGGCGCGGTCTCCTTCCGCGGCGCGCCGCTGTCGTACGGCAGCCGCGCGCTCAAGGCGTACCGCCGGCGGGTGCAGCTCGTGCTGCAGGACCCCAGCGGGTCGCTCAACCCGCGGCACACCGTCTACGACGCGGTCGCCGAGGGCCTGCGCATCCACGGCAGCCCGGGCGACGAGCGCGCCGCCGTCGCCTCCGCGCTCTCCCGCGCCGGGCTGCGGCCGCCGGAGCGGTTCTTCCTGCGCTACCCGCACGAGCTGTCCGGCGGGCAGCGGCAGCGCGTCGTCATCGCCGGCGCGCTCGTGCTCGACCCGCAGCTGATCGTCGCGGACGAGCCGGTGGCCTCGCTCGACGCCTCGGTGCGCGGCGAGATCCTGGCGCTGCTGCTGCGGCTGCGCGACCAGCTGGGGCTCTCCGCGCTGGTCGTCACGCACGACCTGGGGCTGGCGTGGAACATCGCGGACCGGGTGGCGGTGATGTACCTGGGCCGGATCGTGGAGGCCGGCCCGGTGGAGCAGGTGCTGACCGCGCCGCGGCACCCGTACACGAAGGCCCTGCTGTCGGTGCTGCCGGAGTCGGGAACGGAGCCGGTGGTGCTGACGGGCGAGCCACCGGACCCGGCCCGGATCCCGGGCGGCTGCCGGTTCCACGCCCGCTGCCAGCACCTCGCCTCCGGCGCGGCGGCGTCGGCGGGCGTCGCCGCCGCCTGCCGCGGCACGGACCTGCCGGTCCTGCCCGGCACCGGCACGGGGGTGGCCTGCCACCTGACCGCGTCCCGGGCGGCAACCCCGGCGACGTAGCGGCACACCCGGGAGACCGGCCGGGCCGGGCGCCGCGGCGGGCCTGTTCAGTCGCAGCCGACGCCGTCGCCGTCCCTGTCGAGATCGTGGTGATCGCTGTCGCCGACCCAGACGGGGCCGTTGAGATCCGAGCAGTCGACGTCGGGGCCGGGCGGCGGCCCGTCCGGGTAGCCGGAGGTGTTGCCGCCGCCCTCGACCGCGTCAGAGCCCGAGTCGACACCGGAGTCGGCGCCGCCGTCCGCGGGCGGCTCGGCGGTGACGGTCTCGGTCTCGGTGACCTCGACCTCGACCTTCTTCGTCTTGGTGACGGTCGGCGCGGGCTCCGGCGAAGCGGTGACCGTTGCGGTGGACTCGGCGGTTGCGGTGACGGTCGGCGCCGCGCCCGCGGTGTCCGACCCGTCCGCACCGTTGCCGACGGCGGCCCCGACGCCGAAGACGACGAGAACGCCGACCGCGACGGCGGCGATCCGGACCTTCCGGTGCCGCGGCGGCGGGCTCGGGGACAGTGCGGGCGGGTACGGCCCGCCGTGTGGGTTCGGGCCGGGCGAGTTGCTCATGGGTCCCCCCTGCGAAGGTGTGCAGGCGGGGACGCTACGGCGTCCGGCGTGGGGGACGGGAGGGGCCGGATGGCCCCGGTGTGCTACCGGTCGGCGGTCAGTTCGCGGCAGGCGTCCACGTCGTGGCGCATCTGGGTCTTCAGGTCCTCGACGGTGTCGAAGCGCTGCTGGCCGCGGACGAAGGCGAGGAAGTCGACGGCCACGTGCAGCCCGTACAGGTCGAGGTCGTCGCGGTCGAGCGCGTACGCCTCCACCGAGCGCTCCGTGCCGTCGAACTGCGGGTTCGTTCCGACCGAGATCGCCGCCGGCATCCGCTCGCCCGCGGCGTCCAGCCAGCCCGCGTACACCCCGTCCGCGGGGACCGCGGTGTGCGGCAGGGTCTCCAGGTTGGCCGTCGGGAAGCCCAGCTCGCGGCCCCGCTGCGCCCCCCGTACGACGACGCCCTCCACCCGGTGCGGGCGCCCCAGCACCTCCGCCGCCCCGGCGACGTCGCCCTCGGCGATCAGCCGCCGGGCGAGCGTCGAGGAGAACGGCTCGCCACCGCCCGCGGTGCCGCTGACCTGGAGGTCGACGACGTCCACGGCGTAGTCGTACGTCTCGCCGAGCGAGGCGAGGAACGCGACGTCGCCGGCGGCCTTGTGGCCGAAGCGGAAGTTCGGGCCCTCCACCACCGCCCGCGCGTGCAGCTTGTCGACCAGCACCTTGACCACGAAGTCCGCGGGCGCCAGCTTCGAGAACTCCGCGGTGAACGGCAGGATCAGCAGCGCGTCCACGCCGAGGTCCGCCATCAGCTCCGCCCGCCGGTGGTGCGCGGCCAGCAGCGGGGGGTGGCTGCCCGGGCGGACCACCTCGCTGGGGTGCGGGTCGAAGGTGACGACGACGGACTGCACACCCAGCTCCCGGGCGCGCTCCACCGTCCGGCCGATGATCAGCTGGTGGCCCCGGTGCACGCCGTCGAACGAACCGATGGTGACGACGCTGCGCCCCCACCCCTCGGGAATGTCCTCCAAGCCACGCCAGCGCTGCACTCTGCCCGCTCCTCGGTCCGCCGTAGTCGTGCCTGCCCGTACAGGGCTGTGGAACACAAGACTGCCATGTGCGCGGCCGGGCGCCGGACCCGGGCGCCGGGTGGGCGGCGGGGCGGCGCGTTTCGCGCCGGCCGCCCGCCGCGTCCTCAGCACGCGCGCCGCGGGTGCGACGTGCCCACCGCGAGCTGCGCGCTCGGCCCCAGCAGCACCGCCCACGTCTCCCGGTCCGCCGCCAGCCAGCCGCGCAGCTGCTCCCCGAACGCCGGCGTCCGGGCCGCGAGGGCCACCAGCCGCCGGTCGAACACCGCGGCGCCCTCCGGCGTACGGGTCAGCAGCAGCCCGATGCGCTGGACGAGGTCCCGCGTGCACCGCTCCGCCCGCCGGTCCGCCGCGCCGCCGACCGCCGCGAGCAGCGCGTCCAGCACGCCCGGCTCCCGCTCCCGGTCCAGCAGCACCGCCAGCAGCTCGCGGCGCAGCGCCCCGGAGGTGCGGGTGCCCGGCTCCGCGACGACCGGGGCCAGCGCGCGGCGCACCACCGGCGACCGCGCGGTCAGCAGCTCCACCGCGAGCGGGTGGAGCACGGCGTGCTCGGACGGCCCGTGCTCCAGCCGCCGGTCGACGAAGTCGGCGGCGGCTGCGGCGCCTTCGGGGTGGCGGTCGACGTACTCGCGGACGAGGTCCGCGGCGCGCCGCGCCGTCTCCGGGGCGGCGGCGGGGGCCCGGGCGAGGGTGTGCAGCACGTCGTCGCCGCCGCCGGGCCGGTGGAGGCGGCCCCGGAAGGCGTCGAGCACGGGCCCGGGGTGGGTGGCGAGCGCGGGGGCGAGGTCGGCGGGGGCGAGGTGCGGGTCGCCGGCGGCGAAGCGGGCCA
>NZ_BAAAPF010000285.1:0-9144 GCF_039531005.1 Streptomyces synnematoformans | reverse complement strand
GCGGCGCCGCGGCCCCCCCGCGCCGGCGGGGCCCGCGCCCCCGTGGGCCCCGCGGCGTCGGGCGACGCCGCCCCCGTGGGCCGGTCGCCGTCCGGGGTGGCGCCGCCGGCGCCGTCGCCGGACTCCTCGGCGGGCAGCGGCTGCACCGGGGTGTCGGGCCGGGCCGCGGCGCCGTCGGTGCGGGCGCCGCCTCCGCCGCCGCCGAAGGCGTTCGCGGCGAGCAGCCCGCCGGACAGCACGGTCATCCCGGCCGCCGCCATCCCGGCCAGCCGCCGGTTCCGCCGTTTGTAGCGCCGGTGCCGGGCCCGCGGCGGCAGGGGCACGAGCTCGGCCCCGACGCCGCGGTCGGCGCCCTCGCCGGCGTCCGGCGCGCCCCCGTCTCCGTACCCGTACCCGTTCCCGTCTCCGGCCCCGCTACGGTCCGCGTCCGCGTCCGTATCCGCGCCCGCGCCCGCGCCCGCGGGCAACGATCTGTCCCCGTCCGCGAACAGCTCCAGGTCCCCGGGCGCGGGCCCGCTCGACGCCGTCGCGGGCAGTTGCAGTGCCGGGCTTCCGAGCGTCCCGTAGACCCCGGGCGCCTCGGTCGCGGGAACGCTGCGCGGCGGAGCGCACCAGGGCGCCCCCGCCGCGTCGTGCCGGCTGTTGCAACGCGGGCAGTAGATCGTCGTCACTTTCCTGCCGTCCCTTCCGTCGTATGGGTGGAGGGGTGCTCGACGAGCGAACAATGTGCCAGCGCCGGAATCCCGCGGAGCACGATGAATGCCCATAAGGAGTGGTGACGGTGAGACCTATCTCACACTCGACGGGTGGGTGCAGACCCGCTCGCCTCCGGACATCGCGCCCACGGCCCCGTGCGGCGGCCCCGTCCGCTCCTTCCGCCGCGCGGCTTCCCGCCGGCACCGGCCTCCTCCCGCGCCCGATGTCCGACCCGCGCGCAATGCTCGAACCCGAACCACCCGTTCGCGAAACCCCGTAAGGACCCGAAATGAGCAACATCGACCAGCTCCGCACCGCCGTCCGCGGCCAGGTGCTCCTGCCCGGCGACGACGGTTTCGAGGCGGCCACCGGGCCGTGGAACGCCGCCGTACCGCAGCCCGCCGCCGCCGTCGTGGAGGCCGCCGACGCCGACGACGTCGCCGCGCTGGTCCGCTACGCCCGCGGGGCCGGCGTCCCGATCGCCGCGCAGCCCAGCGGGCACGGCGCCTCGGGCGACGTGGCGGGCGCGATTCTGCTGCGCACCCGCCGCCTCGACGAGGTGCGCGTCGACCCCGCGGCCCGCATCGCCCGCGCCGGCGCCGGGGTCCCGTGGGGGCGCGTACAGGAAGAGGCCTCCCGGCACGGGCTGACCGGGCTGCCCGGCAGCTCGCCCGTCGTCTCCGTCACGGGGTACACGCTGGGCGGCGGTGTCAGCTGGTTCAGCCGCGCCCACGGCTGGGCGGCCGACTCCGTCACGGCCTTCGAGGTCGTCGGCGGCGACGGCGCGCCCGCCCGGGTGACCGCCGACTCCGACCCCGAGCTGTTCTGGGCGCTGTGCGGCGGCGGCGGTGACTTCGCGCTCGTCACCGCGACGGAGTTCCGGCTGTATCCCGCGCCCGCCCTCTACGGCGGCCAGATGCTCTGGCCGGGGGCGCGGTCCCGCGAGGTGCTGGACGTGTTCCGCACGGTGACCGCCGAGGCGCCGGACGAGCTGACCGTCTGGATCGCGCTGCTGAACATCCCCGGCGCCGAGCCGATGGTCGCCGTCCACGCCACGTACCTCGGCGAGGACGCCGGCGAGGCCGGGTCCCGGCTGCTGGCGCCGTTCGACGCGATCGGGGGCCGGCTCGACGACAACCGCGCCGTGCTGCCGGTGCACGAGCTGGGCACCATCACCGACGAGCCCACCGACCCCAGCCCCGGGATGAGCCGCGGCGAGGTGCTCACGGCGCTTGACGACACCGTGATCGACACGCTCCTCGCGGAGCCGATCGACCCGCTGTTCGCCGTCCAGCTGCGCCACATGGGCGGTGCGCTGACCCGCCCCTCGGACGCGCCGCACGGGGCGCTGGCCGAGCCGTATCTCCTCTACTTCTTCGGCGTGCCGATCTCGCCCGAGGTCGCCGACGGCGTCGTCGCCCGCCGCGCCGCGCTGCTGAAGGCCCTCGGGGACTACGTCCCGGGCCACAAGCCGTACACGTTCCTCGGCGTCGGCGAGCGCGCGGCCGACGCCTTCGGCGCCGAGAGCCTGGCCCGCCTGCGGGCCGTCAAGCGGGCCCGCGACCCGCAGGGGGTCTTCCGCAGCAACTTCCCCGTCGACAAGGACTGACCGCCCGCATCGTCCTCGCCCCCCGTTCTCACCGCACGACCGCGGTGAACTCCGCGGTGCGCACGGCGTCCTCGTGCTTGAAGTCGAGGAACAGCCGGTACGTCCCCGGGCCCGGCACCTGCGCGTGGAACGCCAACGCCCCGACAGGGCCGCCGGGCTCGGTCGTGCCGTCGCCGGGGGAGCCGTCCGGGTGGACGTGGACGTACGCCAGGTCGTCCAGGCGCAGCGCCACCAGGTGGCCGTACGCGGCGAGGTACGGCTGCAGGTCGGTGACCGGCCGGCCGTCGCGGGCGATCGCGAACTCCAGCCGCCGCGCCTCGCCCGCCGCCGGCGCGCCGGTGAGCGTCACCTCGCGGCCGTCCACGGCGAAGGCGGCGGCGGGCGCGGGGAGTTCGCGCACGGGGCCGGGGGCGGTGGGGTCGCCGGCCGTGAGGTCCGCGCCCAGGGTGAGGGTGCGGCCGAGGGCGGCGGGGGCGAAGTCGGCGAAGACGCGGTAGGCGCCGGGCTCGGGCAGCCGGACGCGGACCGACCAGGTGCCGTCGCCGGCCTCGGCGGGGTGGACGTGGACGTAGCGGGTGAGGTCGCGGCGGACGACGATCAGGTGGACCGGCTTGTCGTGGAGGGGCGTGAGGTCGGTGACCGGGCGGCCGTCGTCGCCGAGGAGGCGGAAGCGCAGTTCGGTGTCGGCGGCGGCGGGGAGCACGGTGTCCTGGAGGGCCAGCGTGTAGCCGGCCTCGGAGCTGTGCAGGCCGGCAGGGCCGGCGGGAGCGTGGTGGGCGGCGTGGGCGTGGGCTTCGTGGTGACCGTGGTGGTGTGCGGTGTTCATGGCGGGGTTCCTGCCCTTCGGGTCCGGGTGCCGATGGTGTGGTGAGCACCGTAAACAGATACCCCTTGGGGGTATATTCCCGGGCTACGCCGCGGTGGTCGTGCGCTCCCGGGTGAGGCGCCCGCCGCGGGCCGCCCGGTACGTCCCGGCCGCCTCCCCGCCCGTACGCCCCGCGCCCTCGGGCCGCCACAGCAGCGCCGCCGTCAGCGCCGCCGCGAGCCCCACGCCCGCCAGCACCCCCGCCGCCGCGGCCGGCCCCGTCCGCGCCGCCAGATAGCCGGCCAGCGGGTACGTCAGCAGCCACGCGACGTGCGACAGCGAGAACTGCGCCGCGAACGCCGCCGGCAGGTCCGCCTTCCCCGGCACCGCGCCGCGGATCAGCCGCCCCGTCGGCGTCACCATCGCCGAGGTCGCCGCCCCCAGGACGGCCCACGCGGCGAGCAGCGCCGGCCAGGTCCGTACGCCGCCCGCCAGGCCCGCCCCGACGACGGCCAGCACCGGCGCCGGCACGAACGCCGCCGGCAGCATCACCGCCCGGTCGCCGACCCGCTCCAGCACCCGGGGCAGCGCCAGTGCCACGGCCATCGACCCGGCGCCGAAGGCGCCGAGGGCCAGCGACACGTCGCCGACCGAGCGGGTGAAGTGGTCGCGGACCAGCACGACGGTGTTCACGATCACCATCGCGCCGGCCGCCGCGACCGCGAGGTTGAGCGCGAGGAGCGCGCGCAGCCGGGGCACGGAGCCGAGGAGCCGCATCCCGTACGCGGCCCCGGTGAACGCGGCCCTGGCGAGCCCCCCGCCGCTGTCCCGGCCGTTCGCCCCGCCGTTCGCCCCGCCGCCGCGCTCGCGCGGCGCCGGCTTCGGCAGTACCACGGAGACGACCAGCACGGCGGAGGCGGCGAAGCCGGCGGCCGTGCCGAGGAAGAGCCGGTCGTACGTGACGAGCGTCAGCAGCCCGGCGGCGAGCACGGGGCTGAACAGGCTCTCCATGTCGTACGCCAGCCGCGACAGCGACAGCGCCCGGGTGTAGTCGCGCTCGGCGGGGAGCACCTCGGGGATGGTGGCCTGGAAGGTCGGGGTGAACGCCGCGGAGGCGGACTGGAGCAGGAAGATCAGCACGTAGACCTGCCAGACCTCGGTCACGAACGGCAGCCCGAGCGCCACGGCGCCGCGCACCAGGTCGGCGCCGACCAGCATGGCGCGCCGCGGGATGCGGCCGGCGAGGGCGCCGACGACGGGGGCGATGCCGACGTAGGCGACCATCTTGACGGCCATGGCGGTGCCGAGGACGGCGGAGGCGTCGCCGCCGGCGAGGTCGTAGGCGAGGAGGCCGAGCGCGACGGTGGCCAGGCCGGTGCCGAGGAGGGCGAGGGCCTGGGCGGCGAAGAGGTGCCGGTAGGTGCGGTTGCGGAGTACGGAGATCATGGCCCTGGCCCTCTTCCTTGCTCGTGTGCGCATATACGCACATGTTAAGCATGAAGAGGCGGGGCCGCATTCCCGCGGAGGCCGATCCCGGCTGCGGATCCCGGCTCAGGAGTGCCAGGGCTCGCCGGTCATGACGTGGTCGGCGTGGTTGAGCGCCTCCACGACGAGGCCCCGCAGATGCCCGTCGCGCAGCGAGTACACGACGCGGCGCCCCTCCTTCCTGGAGTGCACCAGGTTGGCCAGGCGCAGCTTGGCGAGGTGCTGGCTGACGGCCGGCCGGGCGGCCCCGCTGGCGGTGGCCAGCTCCGTCACGTCGGCCTCGCCCTCGGCGAGCAGCCACAGCAGATGCAGGCGCGTCGCGTCGGCCAGCAGCGCGAAGACCGTGCTGGCGGCCTCCAGCTGCTCCCGGTCGGGGGTCCACTCGTGGCGGTGGACGCGGGAGGCTGGCGGGGGTGCGGTGTCACGCTCCGGCATGCGCCCATCGTATGGCCGTACGAGGGCGCCGGGCCGGACGCGCAGGGTCGTCGTGACGCTCGGTGTTCGGGGGTGACGGTTCGGGTTGTCTCGTTGAACCACAGGCGATATCATCTGCAGTGGGTTTTGATATCGCCGGAGGTGTGGATATGGCGCGGACCGTCGTGGACATCGATGATGTGCTGCTGGCCGAGGCGGCGGAGATCCTGGGTACCTCCAGCAAGGTGGCCACGGTCAACGGCGCTCTCGAAGAACTGGTCAAGTTGCGGAAGCGGGAGTCGTTCGCGGCTTGGCTCAAGTCCGGCGGCCTGCCGGATCTCACCGGTCCGGTCGAGACCGAGACCGAGACCGAGACCCGGACCGAGGGTGACGCGGGGCGGGCTGCCTGAGCGGTGCGCTACCTGATCGACACGTCCGCGCTTGCGCGCTGGCCCAAGCCGGCCGTCGGACCGCGCCTGGATGAGCTGTCACGGCGCGGCCTGCTGGCCGTGTGCGGCGCGGTGGAGATCGAACTGTCCTACAGTGCCCGCTCCAAGGCCGACATTCTGCGCATCCAGGAGGAGTTGCGCGGGTTTGACTGGCTGACCATGCCCGACGAGGTGTGGGACCGAGCCGCCGAGGCTCAGCGGGGGCTGGTGGGCAACGGCAACTGGCGCGCGGTGTCCGGCATGGATCTGGTCATCGCCGCCACCGCGGAGCGGCACGGCGCCACGGTGCTGCACTACGACGGCGACTACGACATGATCGCCGAAGTCACCGGTCAGCCCACTCAGTGGGTGGCACCCCCGGGCACCGCCGATCTGCACCCGGGCCGGCTGCCCGGGTGAAGCGCCGGACGGGGGACGGGGTGGGCGGCGTCCCGTCCTGAACGGTGCGCGCCGCCGTCGCCGGCGACCGCCCCGGTTCCCTCCGGGGCTCCCCCGTGCGGCGTCCGTCTGCGATGATGGCCCCCCAAGGTGACGGCGGAACGAGGAAGCCGGTGTGAATCCGGTGCGGTCCCGCCACTGTGATCGGTGAGCCGACTCCGCAACAGGCCACTGCCCGGGTACGGGTGGGAAGGCCAGGGGTCGGCGGTGAACCGAGAGCCAGGAGACTCACGTCGTCACCTCCTCGATGAATCTGGGGCGGATTTCCCCGGAGAGGAGCGTGCTTCGCCATGCGTGCCCGGCTGCGCGGCCCGGTGTCCCGGCTGTCGCGTCTGTTGCGTTTGTCCCTTCCCGCGGCCCTGCTGTTCGCCGCCGCCTGCGGCGGTCCCGCCCGCGAGGACGGCGGGGGCGGCGCGTCGTCCCCGCCCGGGTTTCCCGTCACCGTCGACAACTGCGGCGTCGAGACCGTCTACGAGCGCCCGCCGCGGCGGGCGGTCACCCTCAACCAGCACGTCACCGAGATCATGCTGGCGCTCGGGCTGGAGAAGTCCATGGCCGGCACCGGCTACCTCGACGACGAGGTCCTGCCCGCGTACCGCGAGGCGTACGACGGCATCGACGTCATCGCCGACGAGTACCCCTCGTACGAGACGCTGCTCGCCGCCGAACCCGACTTCGTCTACGGCGGGTTCGCCAGCGCCTTCGAGGAGGGCCGCGGTCGCGACGCGCTCGCCGGGGCGGGCATCGACTCGTACCTCAGCCTGGAGGAGTGCGCGGACCCGCCCGTGACCGTGGACCTCCTGGACCGCGAGATCCGCACCGTCGCCGAGGTCTTCGGCGTGCCGCGGCGCGCGGAGAAGCTGCTCGGCGAGGCGCACGCGACCCTGGCGGCCGTGCGGGAGGCGGTCGCGGGCGCGGAGCCCGCGGAGGTCTTCGTCTACGACAGCGGGGACAAGACCGCGTTCACCGCGGGCGGCGCCGGGATCGGCAACGAGATCATCAGGCGCGCGGGCGGCCGGAACGTCTTCGCCGACGTCGGCAAGCCCTTCGGGGACGTGTCGTTCGAGCAGGTGGCCGCCCGGGCACCGGACGTTGTCGTCATCTATGACTACGGTGACCGGTCCGTCGCCGACAAGAAGCGGTTCCTGCTCTCCCACCCCGCGCTGCAGGACGTGCCGGCGATACGGAACGAACGCTTCGCCGTGCTGCCGCTGTCCGCCACCGTGCTGGGCGTACGGGTGCCGGAGGGGGTCGACTCGCTGGCCCGCCAGCTGCACCCGGACCTCTTCCGGTGACGGTGGCCACCCCCGCACCGACCCCGGCACCGAAGCCCGCCGCGACCCCGGCCCCGGGCCCGCCGCCGGCCGGGGAGGGCAAGGGGCGGCGGCTGTCCTTCGCCCTGCTGCTCGCGCTGCTCGCCGCCCTCGTCCTCCTCGCCGCCACCGCCGCCATCGCCCTCGGCTCCGTCCGCATCCCCGCCGGCCAGGTCTGGGGCATCCTGCTGCACCGCCTCCACCCCGCCCTCGCCGACCCCGGGTGGAGCCCCGTGCACGAGACCATCGTGTGGGACGTACGCCTGCCGCGCGTGCTGCTGGCCGGGGCGGTGGGCGCGGGGCTCGCGGTGTGCGGGATGGCGCTGCAGGCGCTTGTACGCAATCCGCTGGCCGACCCCATGCTGCTGGGCATCTCGTCCGGCGCGACGGTCGGCGCCGTGCTCGTCGTGGTCTTCAACGTCACGGTGCTGGGCCTGTTCACCCTGCCGCTGGCGGCGTTCGCCGGCGCCCTCGGCGCGCTCGGCGCCGTCTACCTCCTCGCCCTCGGCACCGACGGCCGCATGACGTCGCTGCGGCTGGTGCTCGCCGGCGTCGCCACGGCCGAAGTGCTGTCCGCCGTCGTCGGCTTCCTCGTCGTCACCTCCGGCGACCCGCGCAAGACGCAGTCCGCGCTGCGCTGGATGCTCGGCGGGCTCGCCGGCAGCACGTGGCGGCTGGTCTGGATACCGCTGGCCGTCGTCGTCCTCGGCACGGCCGTGCTGCTCGCCGTGGCCCGCCCGCTCAACCTGCTCCTCGCCGGCGAGGAGGCCGCCGCGGCCCTCGGCCTGGACGTCCACCGCTTCCGCTCCGCGATGTTCGTGCTCGTCGCCGTGATGGTCGGCGCGGCGGTCGCGGTCAGCGGCACCATCGGGTTCGTCGGGCTGATCCTGCCGCACGTGGTGCGGCTGCTGGTCGGGGCCGACCACCGGCGGGCGCTGCCCGCGGCGGCGCTGCTCGGCGCGGCGTTCCTGATCGCCGCGGACCTGGCGGCGCGCACGCTCATCAGCCCGGAGGAGATCCCCGTCGGGGTGCTGACGGCGCTGGCCGGCGGGCCGTTCTTCCTGTGGCTGATGCGCCGGAGGGCGGCGCGGTGACGGGCGGTCCGGTGACGGGCGGCGCACCCGGGGCCCCCGGCGCGCTGCGGCTGGAGTCCGTCACCGTCGCCGCGGGCGGGCGCACCCTCGTCGACGCCGTGTCCCTCGACGTCGCCCCCGGCGAGGTCGTCGGCCTCGTCGGCCCCAACGGCGCCGGCAAGACGACGCTGCTGCGCACCGTCTACCGCGCCGTGCGGCCCACGTCCGGGCGCGTACTCCTCGACGGCGACGACGTGCGCACCCTGCCCGGCAGGCGGCTGGCGCGGCGGCTCGCCGCGGTGCTGCAGGAGACCCCCGGCGCCTTCGAGCTGACGGTGTACGACGTGGTGGCCATGGGCCGTACGCCGCACAAGCGGGCCTTCGCCGGGGACGACGCCGCCGACCGCGCCGTCATCGCCGACTGCCTCGCGGCGGTCGGGGCGGCGGAGCTGGCCGGCGCGCCCTTCGACCGGCTGTCGGGCGGCGAGAAACAGCGGGTGCTCATTGCGCGGGCGCTGGCGCAGCGCGCGGGCACGATGGTGCTCGACGAACCGACCAACCACCTCGACCTGCGCCACCAGCTCGACGCCCTCCGCCTCGTCCGCGGCCTCGGCGTCACCGCCCTCGTCGCCCTGCACGACCTCAACCTGGCCGCCGCGTTCTGCGACCGCATCTGCGTGCTGCGCGCCGGCCGCGCGGTCACCGCCGGGCCGCCGGCCGACGTCCTCACCCCGGCGCTGCTCGCGGAGGTGTACGGGGTGGTGGCCGAGGTCGCCGTACACCCGGCCACCGCCCGCCCGCAGGTCACGGTGCTCCCCGACGGTGCCCCGCCGGGGGCCGCGGGCCGGGCGGCCCCGCGCAG
>NZ_BAAAPF010000284.1:0-9164 GCF_039531005.1 Streptomyces synnematoformans | reverse complement strand
GGCGCGCTGCCCGCCGGGGCCGGGCTCGCCGGGCGGGCCGAGGCCGCCGGGGGCGCTCCCCGGCTGCGCGACGAGCCGTTCCGGCTGGGCGTCGCCAGCGGCGAACCGGCGGCGGACGGCGCCGTGTTGTGGACCCGGCTGGCACCGGACCCGCTGGCCGGCGACGGCCACGGCGGCATGCCCCGCGCCGGCTACGACGTCGGCTGGCAGGTCGCGGAGGACGAGCGCTTCCGCCGCGTCGTACGCTCCGGCGCCGCGCTCGCGCTGCCGGAGCTGGGGCACTCCGTCCACCCGCAGGTCCGCGGGCTGCGCCCGGGCCGCCAGTACTTCTACCGCTTCCGCGCCCGCGGCCACACCAGCCCCGTGGGGCGCTTCCGCACCGCGCCCGCGGCCCGCTCCGCGCGCGGCTCGTTCACCTTCGCCACGGCCTCCTGCCAGGCCTGGTATCACGGCCACTTCACGGCGTACCGGGACATGCTCGACAAGGACCCGGACGTGGTGTTCTTCCTCGGCGACTACGTCTACGAGTACGGCATCACCGCCGCCAACATGCGGCGCAACGCCCCGCTGCCCGGCGCCCGCCACGAGACCGAGACCAGCACCCTCGCCGACTACCGGCTGCGCTACGCGCTGTTCAAGTCGGACCCCGACCTGCAGGCCGTGCACGCCGCGGCGCCGTGGGTCCTCACCCCGGACGACCACGAGGTGCAGAACGACTACTCCGACGAGAACTCGTACTACGGCCTGAGCGAGGCGGACTTCCTGCTGCGCCGGGCGGTGGCATACCGCGCGTACTACGAGAACTGCCCGCTGCCCGCGCTCGCCCTCGCCCACGGCCCCGACGCCCGTCTGCACCGGCGGCTGCGCTACGGCGGGCTGGCCACCCTGCACGTGCTGGACGCCCGCCAGTACCGCGACCCCAAGCCGGCCGACGCCGCCGAGCAGCACGCGCCCGGGCGCACCATGCTCGGCCGGGAGCAGGAGCGCTGGCTCTACCACGGGCTGCGCACCGCGGGCGCCCGCTGGAACCTGCTGCTGCAGCAGGTCGGCCTGGTCCGGGTCACGGAGAACCGCGTCGACCAGTGGGACGGCTACCCGGCGGCGCGGCAGCGCCTGCTCGACGTCCTCGGCGAGCCGGGCGTCGCGCCGTCCGTCGTCTTCACCGGCGACTGCCACCGCTCCATCGCGGGCGACCTCCTCGCGGACTTCGCCGACCCCGGGTCCCCCGTCGTCGGCAGCGAGTTCCTCGGCACGTCCATCGCCTCCGACGGCGACGGCGCACCGACGGACCACTACACGAAGGACTGGATGCAGCACCCCTGGACGACGTTCTACGACGGCCGCCGCGGCTACGTACTCGGGCACGCGGACGCGGACGCGGTCACCGCCGAGTACCGGGCGGTGCCGTACGTGCAGGCGGACAACCGGGCGGCCGGGTTCGCGCTCGACCGCTTCCGGGTCGCGCACGGCCGCCCCGGCATGGAGAAGGTGAGCTGACGATGACCGACACCACCCGTACCGCGGACACGGCCGGCCGGCGCCCGGGCTCCGGCCACCCGCACGGCGCCGTCTCCGGCCTCGACGCCGCCGGCGGGCTCGGCGTCGTCGAGCTGACGTGGCGGCCGTACCGGACCCGCGGCAGGCAGCTCGTGGACCACTACGAGGTCCACGAACTCTCCGCCGCCGGCGGCACCCTCCTCGCCCGCACCCTCTTCCCGCACCACGCCCACCTCGTCGGCCCCGAGCCCGCGACCCGCCGCTACACCGTCGTCGCCGTGCTCGACTCCGGAGCCCGCACCCGGCCGGCGCGTCCCGTCGCGGCGGTCAACGAGCGGTCGGTCGCCGCGGGCCGGGCCGTGGCGCAGGTCGGCGCGTTCGACCACCGGGGGCTGGAGTTCGCGCTGTCGCCGAACCTGAGCGCCCGGTACCCGGCGGCCTTCCCGCAGGACGTCGACTTCCGCCACGGCACCTCCGACCCCGCCCGCGACTGGTGCTACCTGCACCCGGGCCCCGCCGACTCCTGGGCCGGCCGCAGGGAACACACGTTCACGCTCCGCTTCGACCTGCCCGTGGCCCCGGAGCGCGACCTCGGCTTCGCCCTGTGGCTGATCGACGCGCACGCCAGCGCCGCCGGCACCGCCGAACTGGCGCTGGGCGGGCGCGCGGTCACGACGCTGGAGTTCCGCGGCGGCGCGACCCGCGGCTCGCTGGAGGGCGACGCGACCCGGCCCGGCAGCGTGCTGAAGCCGTCGTACTACGAACTGCCGCTGGCGGCGGACCTCTTCACGGCCGGGGAGAACGTGCTGACGCTGCGCAAGACGAGCGGGTCGTGGATCGCGTACGACGCGCTGGGGGTGTTCGCGCCGGAGTGACGCGGCCGCGGGCACGGCGCACGCCCGCGGCGCGTCCTCCTTCAGCCCTTCCCGGCGTCGAGCAGCCCGGTGATGCGGAGTCGGTGCTGTTCGAGTGCGGCGCGCTGCTCGGGGGCCGCGTCCGGATGGTCCCGCAGCCAGGCACCGGTATGCTCCAGCGTCCGCAGGAGCCGCGGCCCGCTCCGCTGGCTGCCGGGCTGGTGCTCCAGCCGGCGCGCCACCTGCAGCAGCAGGGGGTGGACGGCGGAGTGGTCGCCGGACTGCGCCTCCAGCCAGTCGAGCGCCAGGTCGAGGACGCGGTCCACCTCGTCCGCGTCGGGCAGGTCACCGTCCTGCAGCAGGGTTTTCAGCACCTTTCCGGTCGCCGAGTTGCGCTCGGCGCCGGGGCGGAGCCTGCGCAGCGTCACCTGTGCGGCGCGGCGGCGGACGGGCGGGGCCGACGCGCGGCTCTCCAGCACGGGAATCAGCAGCCTGAGTCCGCGGTCCGTGCGGTCGTGCACGGCACACCAGTCGAGACACGTCTCGTGCAGCCGGGTCAGGACCGGGCCGTCGAGCCGGTCGGCGCCCTCCAGCAGGAGGCGGAGAGCACGCACCGCCTCGCGCGGCTGCCGCTCGCCCGCTATGACGTCGCAGGCGCGCCCGACGAAGCGGTTCCACTCGGTGCCGATGTCGGCGCGGTGCCGCAGCAGTGCCTTGGTCAGCCAGGGGTCCTTGCCGTGCCGCTCGGGGACGAGCGTGCGCGGTGTCAGCATCCGGACCGCGCGGGCGGCCAGCCGGGCGCGGTCGGCGGGTGTCGTCCGCCGGCTGCCGAGCGCCGTGGCCAGCAGCCCCGCCGCACCCGGCGCCCGGAGGTAGCGGTCCAGCCACGCCAGCGTCCCGGTCATGGCCCGCTCGTGTTCGGCCCCGGTGAGGTCGGCCCGCCGCAGGAGTTCGGTGAGCGGGAACGCCATGTGCCTGCTCGGCGGCGCCGGGGGCAGCTGGGCGAAGGTCGCCTCGACCACCCGGTTTCGCAGGTCCCCGTCGACGTACCGCTTGTGCAGCAGGGGGGTCAGCACCGAGCGGGCCACGCTGGGCGCGTGGCGGTCCCCCAGCATGGCGAGCGCCTTCTCCGCGAGCCGTTCCAGCCGCTCCGGGTCGCCGTCGGGCAGCGAGGTGCCGAGGAGCGCGCCGAGTACCTCGCTGCCGGTGTCCCGCGGGGAGTCGCCGTGCGCCGCCAGCCAGTCCACGGCCAGGCGCCCCAGCGTCTCCTGCTCGTCCCGGGTGAAGGCGGCGTGCTGGCCGGGCGTGGACTTGCTGGCGTTCTTGAGCAGCCCGGGCAGCACCTTGCCGACTTCGAGGTGGCGGCCGGCGTTCGGCTCCAGCCAGATCCAGGCCGCCTGCACGGCGCGCGCCAGCATGTCCCGCCCGGGCAGCCCGGGGACGACCAGTTCCTTGAGGAGGTACGCGGCGGCAGGGCGCAGCCCGTAGCCGGCGTCGTCCTCCAGCCAGGCGAAGGAGTCCGTCAGCGCCTGCTCGTACACGTGCCGGTCCAGGTCCCCGCGCAGCCGGTGCCGCGCCAGCACGGCCTCCAGCGCGAACGTGGCGCTCGGCGGGTCACCGGGGGCCACGCTGTCCAGGAGCAGGCGAGCGGTCCAGGTGAGGTCGGCCCCGGTCAGCTCCGGGCGCAGGACGAGCGGCCTGGCCACGAAGCTCGCTTCGCGCCGGGTGCCGTGGCGCCGCAGCCAGCGCAGCGCCCAGGACAGGACCTGCCCGGTGCGCGGGTCTCCGGGGGGCAGGGCGTTCCTGCTGGTGTCGAGAAGCCGCTGCAGCGGGCGGCCGGCGTTGATGCGGTGCCCGTGGCGGGAGAGCCACTCGACGACCTGGTCCGTGGTCCACTCCCGGACCGCCGGGTCGAGGTCGCCGGTCTCCAGGGCCCGGTGGAAGGCGAGCGCGGCACCGGGCCGGTGGCCGTGGTCGTAGATCCAGTCGAAGAGGTAGCGGCGGGACGTCGCGGCCGGCAGGTGGCGTGCCGCGGTCAGCACGGTGTCGCGCGCCCGGGCCTTGTCGTGGTGCTCGCGCAGCCAGGGTTCGGCCAGCTCGGCGACCGCGACGGGGCGCCACGTGCGCCGGGTGAGGAGGGTCCGCAGTTCGCGGCCCCGGCCCTCGTCGTCCGCCAGGACCAGCGCGCGCAGGGCGTCGATGCGCTCGGCACACCACTTCTCGACGACCCGGGCGAACCGCGCGCCCGCGTCGGCCGGGAGCGTCTCGCGCAGCCGGTCCACCGCGGTGGCGACCCGTACCAGGGACCGGCCGTCGGCCAGGCCGGTCTCCAGCACCCGGCGCAGGCCCCGCGGGTGCACCGTCGTCTGGTCGGCTTCCAGCACCGCGTGCCCGAGCAGGCTGTCGGCGTAGACGTCGTGCACGGGCCGCAGCGCGTCGTCCTGCGCGTAGAGCAGGCCGTCCGCGACGAACTGCCGGACCTTTGTCGCCCCCGCTTCCCGGCGGGGGTCGTCGAGGCCCGGGGCGAAGAAGTCGAGCGCCTTCCGCAGCGGGCAGGGCGCGTGGACGGCGATCTGGGCCACCGCCGTCGTCGCGGGGTCGGGATCACCGTCCGGGGGCACCGCGGGCAGTCCCATGCCGAGCAGCAACTCGCGCATCCAGTTGCTGAACTCGGGGTCGGGGCGGGGCACGAGGCCGGTCAGGTCGCGCCCCTCGCGGGCCTGGTTGTCGTAGTACGTGGCGCACAGCTGGCTGGCCGCGGGCGAACCGGCGCAGAGCCGCACCAGAAGCCGTTCGTCCTGCTGCCTGACGGCGTCACGGGCCAGGTCCCGCACCATCTGCTCGGAGATGGCGCGGTGGTACGGCCGGTCCCAGCGGATGTCGACGGTGTCGAACGTCTTCGTCGGGTTCAGCAGGCCGCCGTCGAGGGCCCGGAGCCGCCTGCGGCGGGCGGTCGTCAGCACGGCCAGCCGGACGCCGGATCCGCCGGCCTGCTGGAAGACCGAGCCGTACGTCGTCCCGGGCGCGTCGATCCAGTCGATGTCGTCGGCGACGACGAGCACCTGTTCCGCCAGGCCGTCGACGCTGTCCCACACGTCGGTCAGGGACACCGCTTCGGTGACGTGGACCACGAGCCACTCGCGGGTGTCCTCGGCACGTTCCGCGGTCTCCAGGCACAACCGGGTCTTCCCGGAGCCGGGTTCGCCGACGACGATCAGCCCGGCGGGCAGGCCCGGCGTGCCCGCCAGCCGGGCCAGGCGGGCGAGGACCCGGTCGGGCGAGCCGGCGTCGCCGGGGTCGACGTAGCGCAGTTTCTCGGGGACCAGCGGCCGGGGCGTCCGCCGGATCCGGTCCAGGTGGACGTGGTGCTGCTCCAGTGCCCGGGTGCGCCGCCAGCCGTCCGGCAGCACCGGCAGCGGCCGCGGGTCCACGCCCTCGGCGTCCAGCAGCGCCCGCCACTCCTCGTCGTCGACCCGGTCCAGCGCCGTCACCTGGAGCATGCCGGCACCCGCCGCCGGGACGTGGTCGCGGACGACGGCGACCACGAGCCCGGACCCGTCGGTCCGTACCGCCGCGCCGGACATGCCCTGCCACTGGCTCTCCCCGTACGCCGGCAGCGCCGGTGCCGCGTCCTCGACCCGGACGCGCAGCATGTCCGGTGCCTCGGTGTCGGCCGTACGGATCGCGCAGCGCACCGCGGTCCGGCCCCGCCACACGGCGTCCGGGGTCTCCGCGGAACTCCGGTCGACCTCCGCCCACCGGGGGTGGCCGACGGCGCGCGCGGCCACCTCGGTCTCCAGGCCGCGGGCCACGCTCCCCAGCCGTACCGGTGCGGCGCGCGTCGCGGGCGCCGCGTCGAACCGCAGCAGGGCGAGGTCCAGGTCCCCGTCCCGCCACACGCAGCTCACCGGCCGGTAGATGTCGTCGCCGCCGAGGTCGGCCGTCAGGGCCGTGGTGCCCTCCAGCGCATGGGACGTGATGAGCACCAGCCGGTCGGAGATCCGGTACCCGCTGCTGAGGCTGCACCGGTCCTCCCGGCCGGGCAGGTCGCCGACCACGCGGGCCACCCTGGACACGTCGGTGCGGGAGGCCGCCACCGGTCAGCCCGGCCGCCGGCTCATCGTGTCGCCCGCGGAGACCGGCCTGCCCCCCGGCGTCTGCGCGTCGAGCTGGAGCCGCAGCGTCTGCACGTCGCTGCGGCCCTCCGTGCGCTGCGCCCCGGCGGAGATCACATGGACCTTGATGCCGCCGCTCACCTCGCCGGACCGGCTGAGCGTGGTCTGCAACTCCAGTTCGAGCGAGGAGACCGAGAGCCGCACCGGGCCGCCCTCCGTCTGCGCCGCGTCCATCGCCTGCCCCAGCTCCCGCCTGATCGCACCGAGGGCGGCCGCCAGACCGATCCCCTCATCCGGGCCGTTTCCGGACGCCATCACGTACTCCCCTGTCGGCCTGTCCGATGAGTTCCTGACTCCCCGGACACCAGTATCCCCGGCGGCCGGGAGCCCGTCGGCCGCGGCCCGGAACTAGGCAGCGCACACGAAGACCGTTTACGGTGCGGAGGTCCTCCCCGCGACCCGAAGGACGGTGTATGGCTGCCGAGCTGCGAAGCGCCCAGTGGTACGGGGGCACCGACCGAAACGCGTACATCCACCGCGCGTGGATGCGCCGCGGCCTGCCGCACGACGCGTTCTCCGGCCGCCCCCACATCGCGATCGCCAACACGGCCTCCGACCTGACCCCCTGCAACGCCCACCTCGGCGAGGTCGCCCGCTCCGTGCGCGACGGCGTGCACGAGGCGGGCGGCATCCCGCTGGAGCTGCCGGTGGTCTCGCTCGGCGAGACGCAGGTGCGGCCCACGGCGATGCTGTGGCGCAACATGGCGGCGATGGCGGCGGAGGAGATGTTCCGCGCCAACCCGGTCGACGGCCTGGTGCTCCTCGGCGGCTGCGACAAGACGATCCCCGCGCTGCTCATGGCCGCCGCCTCGGTGGACCTGCCCGCGCTCGTCGTCCCCGGCGGGCCGATGCTCACCGGCACGTTCCGCGGCGCGCCGCTGGGCTGCGGCACCGACGTGTGGCGGCTGAGCGAGGAGGTGCGCGCGGGCGAGATGTCGGAGCAGGAGTTCACCCGCTCCGAGTCGTCCATGATCCGCAGCCGCGGGCACTGCAACACCATGGGCACGGCCTCCACCATGGCCGTGCTCGCCGAGGCGCTGGGCATGGTGCTCCCGGGCCTGGCCGGCACCCCGGCGCCCGACAGCCGGCTGCTGGAGTCGGCGCACGAGTCGGGGCGGCTGGCGGTCGAGCTGGTGCACGAGGGGCGTACCCCGTCGCACGTCGTCACGGCCGCGTCGTTCCGCAACGCGATCGTGGCGCTGGCCGCCACCGGCGGCTCCACCAACGCCGTCGTGCACCTGCTGGCCCTGGCCGGCCGGCTCGGCGTGGAGCTGAGCCTCGACGACTTCGACCGCGTCGGCGCGGACGTGCCGCTGCTGGTCGACCTGCTGCCGGCGGGCCGGTTCCTGATGGACGACCTGTACCGCGCGGGCGGCCTCGCGGCCGTGCTGGACCAGGTGCGCGACCTCCTCGACCCGGCGGCGCGCACCGTCACCGGCCGGCCGCTGGTCGACCACCTCGACGGCGCCCGCATCTGGGACCCCGAGGTCATCCGCACCCGCGACGCGCCGCTGCAGCCCGCCGCCGGCATCGCCGTGCTCCGCGGCAACCTCGCCCCGTCCGGCGCCCTCATCAAGCCCGCCGCCGCCTCCCCCGAGCTGCTGCGGCACCGCGGCCGGGCGGTCGTCTTCGACAGCATCGAGGACTTCCACGCCCGTATCGACGCCCCGGACCTCGACGTCGACGCCGACTCGGTGCTCGTCCTGCGCGGCTGCGGCCCGCGCGGCTACCCCGGCATGCCGGAGGTGTCGAACATGCCGCTGCCGCGCAAGCTGCTGGAGCGGGGCGTGCGCGACATGGTGCGGATCTGCGACGGGCGGATGAGCGGCACGGCGTACGGGACGGTGGTGCTGCACGTCGCGCCGGAGGCGGCGGCGGGCGGCCCGCTGGCGCTGGTGCAGAACGGGGACTGGATCAGCCTCGACGTCGAGGGCCGCGGCCTCACGCTGGAGGTGCCGGACGCGGAGCTGGCGGCGCGGACGCCGAACGAGGCGACGGTGGCGGGCTACGCGGCGCCGCGGCGGGGGTGGGAGCGGCTGTACGTGGACCACGTGCTGCAGGCGGACACCGGGGCGGACCTGGACTTCCTGGTGGGCTCTTCGGGGTCCGAGGTGAGCCGTGAGTCGCACTGAGGGCCGGTCTTGAGGGCGTTCGTACTCCACGGCCCCGGGGACGCGGGGGTCGTGGACGTCGAGCCGCCGGCGGCGGGGCCGGGCGAAGCGGTGGTGGACGTCGCGCGCGTGGGGGTGTGCGGGACGGACCTGGAGCTGTTCTCCGGCGAGTTGCAGTACCTCCGCGACGGCCGCTCGCGCTTCCCCGTACGCCCCGGGCACGAGTGGTCGGGCCGGGTCGCGGCGGTCGGCGCGGGGGTGGACCCGGGCTGGGTGGGGCGGCGGGTGACGGGCGACACGATGCTGGGGTGCCGCGCCTGCCGCCGCTGCCGGGGCGGCCGGCAGCACCTGTGCGAGGACCGCCGGGAGGTGGGCATCCTCGGCCACGCGGGCGCGCTCGCGGAGCAGCTGGCCGTCCCGGCGCGGTCGTTGCACGCGCTGCCGGACGCGGTCGACGACGCGCTCGGCGCCCTGGTGGAGCCGGGCGGCAACGCGCTGCGCGCGGCGCGGGCGGCCCGGGCCGCCAA
>NZ_BAAAPF010000283.1:0-9182 GCF_039531005.1 Streptomyces synnematoformans | reverse complement strand
GGTCCGGCGGTCAGCGCCCGGGTGCGGGCCCGGTCCGGGCGGCGCGGGCGGGGGCCGGGCGGGCGGCGCGTACCGCACGGGGGCCCGCGGCCGGGCCGGTCCCGGGCCGCCTCACTCGTCCGCCCGCGGCAGCAGCACGCCCGGGTTGAGGACGCCCGCCGGGTCCAGCGCCGACTTGACCGCGCGCAGCGCCGCCACGCCCAGCGGGCCGATCTCCCGCGCGTACCACGGGCGGTGGTCGGTGCCCACGCCGTGGTGGTGGCTGATGGTGCCGCCGCGCTCCAGGATCGCGTCGCCCGCCGCCCGCTTGGCCCGCTCCCACGCGCCCAGCGGGTCGTCGCCCCGGGCGCCGACCACCGTGAAGTACAGCGAGGCGCCGGTCTCGTACACGTGCGAGATGTGGCACATCACCAGGGGCGGCGTGCCCGCCGCGGTCAGCGTCTCCTGCAGCGCGCCGCGCACCGCCTCGTACAGCCGGGGCAGCGCCGGCCAGAAGCCCGCCGTCTCCAGCGTCTCCGCGAAGGCGCCCGCGTCCAGCAGCGCGTCGCGCAGGTACGGGGCCCGGTAACGGCCCTGCGCCCACGCCTCGCCCGGCTCCGCGCCGAGCAACTCCCCGCCGGCCGCCCGCAGGACGACGTGCGCCGCGGCCCGGCGGTCCGCCGCCTCGCCCGCCGCGCCCTCGTAGCCGGTGACGACCAGGCAGCCGCCCGGCCGCGCCCCGGCCGCCGACCCGTCCGCCCCGCCCGCCGCCGCCTCGTCCGCCGCCTCGTCTGCCGATCCGTCCGCCGCGCCGATGTCCTCGGGACGGGCGAGGCCCACCATCGTCTCGGTCTCGTCGGACAGCCGCAGCACCGTCGGCAGCGGCCCGTCCTGCGCCAGCGCGCGCAGCGCCGCCGCGCCCGCGTCGAAGGAGCCGAACCGCCAGCCCTCGTACGCCCGCACCCGCGGCAGCGGCCGCACCCGTACCGTGACCGACGTGATCACCCCGAACGCGCCCTCCGAGCCCAGCACCAGCTGCCGCAGGTCGGGTCCCGCCGCCGAGCGCGGCGCCCGGCCGAGCCGCAGCGTGCCCTCCGGCGTCGCCACGGTGAGCCCGACGACCATCTCGTCGAACCGCCCGTAGCCCGCGGACGCCTGGCCGCTGCCGCGGGTCGCGGCGAAGCCGCCGACGGTGGCCCACTCGAAGGACTGCGGGAAGTGGCCGAGGGTGAACCCGCGCTCGCCGAGCAGCCGTTCGGCCTCGGGCGCGCGCAGCCCGGCGTCGAGGACGGCGGTGCGCGCGACCTCGTCGAGCGCGGTCAGCCGGTCCAGGCGGCGCAGGTCGAGGGCGACCACGCCGGCGAAGCCGCCCCCCTGCGCGTCCGGCGCGAGCCCGCCGGTCACCGACGTGCCGCCGCCGAACGGCACCACCGCCACCCGCCGCTCGGCGCACACCCGCAGCACCGCCAGCACCTCGTCGTGCCCGCCCGGCAGCACCACCGCGTCCGGCGCGTCCGCGACCTCGCCGGCGCGGATGCGCAGCAGGTCGGGGGTGGACTTGCCGCGGGTGTGCCGCACCCGGTCCGGCACGCCGGTCAGGACCGACGCCGCGCCGCCCGCCGCCCGCGCGAGCGCGGCCAGGACGTCCGCGCCCACGCGCGGCGCCGGCACGTCCAGGTCCGCCAGCGCCGCCGGCGGGGTGTCGGCCGGCCGCACCCCCAGCAGGTCGCGCAGCAGGTCCCGGACGCCGTCGGGGAGCGGCGCCGCCTCCGCGGGGTCGCCCCACCCGTTCCACAGCATGTCCAACGCGGTCCTCCCGTACGGGCGTACGGCCTCGGCCGGAGGGCTTTCCTCCGTCCGCATACTCGTTACACTGTGACAGGTGAAGTCGAAACGTCACAAGACCTCGCTGGACGACGTCGCGCTCGACGCGCTGCGCGACTGCGTCCTGGCCGTGGGCGTGCGCCGCACCACGCTCACCGACGTGGCCCGCCGCGCCGGCGTGTCGCGGATGACGCTCTACCGCCGCTGGCCCGACGTGCAGTCGCTGGTGGGCGATCTGATGACGCGCGAGTGGATCGACGTCGCACGCGGCGCCCTCCCCGCCGCGGACGGCGCCGCGAACGCACGCGAGGTGCTGGTCGCCGGGCTCACGGAGGGCTCGCGGGCGCTGCGCGCGCACCCGCTGTTCCGCAAGATCCTGGACGTCGACCCCGAGCTGCTCCTGCCGTACATGCTCGACCGCCGCGGCGCCAGCCAGGACGTCCTGCTCGACCTGATCGCCGACGACGTGCGCAAGGGTCAGGCCGACGGTTCCGTGCGCGCGGGGCACGCGGTGCGGCAGGCGCGGGCCGCGCTGCTGGTCGTGCAGTCCTTCACGTTCTCGATGCGCACCATGACCGATGAGGACGACCCCGACCTCGGCACCGCCGCGTTCGAGCGCGAACTGCGCGGCGTGCTGGAGAGGATGCTCGCGCCATGACCGTACGGAACGCGCCCCGCGGAACGGCCAGCACGGACAGCACGGCCAGCACGGGCGGCGCGGAGCCGGCGCCCGCTCGGGACTTCTCCCTCAACGCCCGCCGCCGCGCCCGGCTGCTGGCCCGGCTGGACGCCGGCGAGCGCGTGGACCTGCTGGTCGTCGCCGCCGGCGCCACCGCCGCCGGGGTCGCGCTGGACGCCGCCGGGCGCGGGCTGTCGGTCGCCGCGATCGACGCCCACGACCTGGCGTTCGGCACCTCGCGCTGGAGCAGCAAGCTCGTCCACGGCGGCCTGCGCTACCTGGCCTCCGGCCAGGTCGGCATCGCCCGCGAGTGCGCGGTGGAGCGCGGCGAGCTGCTGGAGCGCATCGCGCCGCACCTCGTGCACGCCCAGCCCTTCGTGATCCCCCTCACCCCGCTGACCACCCGCGCCCAGGCCGCCGTCGCCTGGGCCGGGCTGCGCTCCGGCGACGAGGTGCGGGTCGCCGCGCGCACCTCCCGCGCGGCGCTGCCCGCGCCGCGCCGGCTGTCCGCCGTGGAGACCCAGCAGCTCGTGCCCGGGCTGCGGCGCTACGGGCTGCGCGGCGGACTGCTCTCCTGGGACGGGCAGCTGACCGACGACGCCCGGCTGGTGACGGCCGTGGCGCGGACGGCCGCGGGGTACGGGGCCCGGGTGCTGACCCGGGCCCGGGCGGTGGAGCTGACCGGCTCCGGCGCGGTCGTCCGGGACGAGACGACGGGGGAGCGGCTGCGCATCCGGGCCCGCGCGGTGGTCAACGCGACCGGGGTGTGGGCCGGTCAGCTGGTGCCCGGAGTGCGGCTGCGCCCGTCGCGCGGCACGCACCTGGTGCTGCGCGCCGAGGCGCTGGGGATGGGTCGGCAGCCGGGAGGGGCGGGCGTGCACATCCCGATCCCGGGGGCGCCGGCCCGGTTCGCGCTGGTGCTGCCGCAGGACGACGGCCGGGTGTACGTGGGCCTGACCGACGAGCCGGTCGACGGCGACGTGCCGGACGAGCCGGCGGTGCCGGAGACGGACGTCGGCTTCCTCCTCGACGTGCTGGACTCCGCGCTGGACGTGCCGGTGCGCCGGGCGGACGTGGTCGGCGCGTTCGCCGGGCTGCGCCCGCTGCTGGAGAGCGACGGCCGCAGCGCCGACCTCTCCCGCCGGCACGCGGTGCGCACCTCGCCGGACGGCGTGGTCACCGTCGTCGGCGGCAAGCTGACGACGTACCGGCGGATGGCCGAGGACGCCGTCGACGCGGCCGTGGCCGGCGCCGGTCTGGCCGCGGGCCCGTGCCGTACCGCCCGGCTGCCGCTCGTGGGCGCCGCGCCGCCCGCCGAGCTGGCCCGGCTGGACGCGCCGCGCCGGCTGGTGCAGCGCTACGGGACGGAGGCGCCGGCGGTGCAGGCGCTGGCCGCCGCGGAACCCGCGCTCGCCGCGCCGGTCGTGCCCGGATACCCGGTCACCGGCGCCGAGCTGGCCTGGGCCGTACGCCACGAGGGCGCCCTCGACGAGGCCGACCTGCTGGACCGGCGCACCCGGCTGGGGCTGGTGGCGGCGGAGCGGGCGGCCGCGGTGGCGGCCGCCCGCGAGGTGCTGTCCGCGCTGAACGGGGCGGTCAGTCCAGGGCGTTGAACACGGGGTAGTAGCCGCCGGAGTGCCCGGCGGCCTTGGGGTGGTAGGAGTCGCCGATGGGGAAGGTAACGCTGTGCAGCCATTCGCTGTCCGAGCAGATCTCGTGCCCGGAGAACGCCGGCCGGACGTCGCCGTACGAGAAGCCGTGGTCGGCCGCGCGCTTGGCGGTCACGTCGCTCAGCAGGTCCGCGGCGCCGTTGATGGCGGCCCGGGAACGCTCGCTGATGCCGAAGAAGCAGCCGCCGTTGAGCTGGTACATCCGCGGGTAGCCGAGCACGACGACGTGCGCGTTGGGGGCGCGGGCGCGCACCGCGTCGTACGCGGCGTTGAGCCGCCCGGGGAGCGTGCCCTCGATGTACGTGCGCGCCTCGTTGATCCGGTTGACGCACGCCGACTCGCCCTGGAGCACACAGGTGATCATGGCGTCGGCGAAGCCGGCGTCGTTGCCGCCGATGCTGAGGGAGACGAGGGTGGTCGAGGAGTTGAGCGGACCGAGCTGGTTGTTGATGAGGTCGCCGGTGCGGGCGCCGGAGCAGGCGGTGAAGGAGAAGGACGCCGGGGAGTGCGCGTTCTTCCACAGCACCGGGTACGCCCGGGTGCTGCGCTTGCAGTCGCCGCTCGCCGAGTCGTACGAACCGGCGCCCACGCCCGAGGCGTAGGAGTCGCCGAGCGCCACGTAGTTCTCCGCGTAGGCGCTCCGCGCCGCGGTGCTCTCGGCGGCCTGGGCGGGCGCGGTGCCGAGCAGCGCCACTGTGGTGGCGACGAGGAAGCCCAGCAGCAGCCGCAAGGGCCGGGCAGTTCTCATGGAACCCCCTGGGGATGAGGTTGTACCGAGTGGTAACCACACCCTGCCCTGTGACATCCATGTCCATGCCAAGGCGCAACTGCGCGCCTGTGATGCGCCGTTCAATCCCTGTTGTGCGAGTTCGCCATGGCATCAGCCGATAATCGGGTCGGCCGCCGGCCCGTCCCCTCAGAAGACCCGACCGCAACCGGCAGAGTGCGCCTCTGCCTTGGAGCGTGAGCGACGACCGTGACCGGGAAGAGAACGCTGAGCCCTCGGGTGCGGCCGCTCGGGCCCCGCCCCGGCCGCCCCGACACCAGGGCGGACATCATCCGCGCCGCGAAGCGCATGTTCGCCCGCGGCTACGGGTCCTGCAGCCTGCGCGCCGTCGCCCGGGAGGCGGGCGTCGACCCGTCCCTCCTCGTCCAGTTCTTCGGCAGCAAGGAAGGGCTGTACCTGGCCGCCATCGCCGACGTCATGCGCCCCGACGACGTGCTCGACCGGATCGTCGGCGACACCTCCGACGGACTGGGCCGCAGGCTCGCCGGCTATTACTTCGATCTGTGGGACGACGCCGAGACCAGGTGGCCCTTTCAGGCGATCCTGCTCTCCGCCGCCTCGTACCAGCCGGCCGCCGCCGTCCTGCGCGACTTCATCACCCGCGAACTCGTCGCCCGGGTCGCCGCCCGCGCCGTCCCCGACCGGGCGGAGCTGCGTGCGGGTCTGGCCGGTTCCCATCTGGTGGGCACCGCCCTCGTGCGCTACGTGGTGCGCTTCGGGCCGCTCGCGGACCTGCCGAGGCCGGAGCTTGCCGAGATCGTGGGCGGCACCATCGACGGGTACCTCTTCGGCCCGCTGCCCTCCGGCAGCGCCTAGCTTCGAGTCAACCTCACGGGCCGCCCCTGCGTCAGGGGTGGGGGCGGTGGCGCCCGGAAGCTGCGGCGATCTAGAATCCCGAGCTAACTCAACAGATGTTGATAAAGGGCTTCGTGCCGTGATGGACTCGGCGCAATCGGCGCACCTGCCGGAGGGAGAGCAATGGCCTTCGACATACCGGGCTACATCAGTACAGCCGGACGCGTCCAGGTCGACGATCTGGATCTCGACGCGTTCGCAGAGCGCCCGCTGTCCGAGGAGGCGCTGCGCTGCCTGCGCTACATGTCGGACGTGGAGAGCCACACGATCTGCTACCTGCGCGACGTGCTGGTCACCCCGTCCCACCGCGACCCGGACGTGACGGCGTTCATGTCGATGTGGGCCTTCGAGGAATTCTGGCACGGTGAGGCGATCGACTCCGTGCTGCGCGCCCACGGGCAGAAGGCCGACTACGACCACATCCGCGAGGTGCGGGAGGCGCAGGGGGTCAAGGACCGGCTGGCGCCGATCTACCAGTCCGTCGCGGCCAACGCCATCGGCGACGACTTCGTCGCCGTGCACATGACGTGGGGCGCGATAAACGAGTGGTCCGCGCACGCCGCGTACGGCAGCCTGATCGAGAAGGAGCAGCACCCGGAGCTGACCAAGCTGCTCGGGCGCATCCAGCGCCAGGAGTCCCGGCACCTCGCGTTCTACGCCAGCCAGGCCAAGGAGCGCCTGGAGCGCTCGTCGCGCGCCCGCTCGCTGACCCGCTGGGTGACCGACCGCTTCTGGCAGCCCGTCGGCTCCACCATCCAGCCGGTGGAGGAGACCCGCTTCGTCCTGGGGCACCTGCTGGGCGACGACGAGGGCGCCGCGGCCGTGCGCAAGATCGACGAGAAGGTGCACAAGCTCCCCGGCATGGACGGGCTCAACCTGGTCCAGCGCGGCGTCGCGGGCTTCGGCGCCGGGGTGCCGGTGGCGGGCACCGGCGACGACCGGGGCGGCTCCCGCAAGCGCGGGCTCGTCGCCGGCGCCGCGCTGCTCGCGGGCGCGGCCGGGATCGCCGCCGTACGACGCCGATCGGCGGGCTCGCAGGCATGACGGAACCCGGCCCGGCCGCCACGCCCACGTCCGCCGCGGACACCGACACGGCGGACGCCGACGCCGCCGCCGCCGGGCTGCTGGACGAAGTCGGACGACTCGGCAGTGTCGCGGTGGCATACTCCGGTGGCGTGGATTCCACGGTCGTCCTCGCCGCGGCCGTACGCGCCCTCGGCCCCGGCCGGGCCGTCGCCGTCATCGCCGACTCGCCCGCCCTGGCCCGCGGCGAGCTGGCCCTCGCCCGGGACACGGCGGCGGACCTCGGCGCCGAACTCGTCGTCCTGGACACCGACGAGCTGTCCGTCGCCGGCTACCGCGCCAACGCCGGCGACCGCTGCTACTTCTGCAAGCAGACCGTCCTCGGCCGGGTCGCCGGCTACGCCGCGGAGCACGGCTTCGCGCACGTCGCCACCGGCACCCACCGCGACGACCGGCGCGCCGCCCACCGGCCCGGGCTGCGCGCCGCGAAGGAACTCGACGCCGCCGAGCCGCTGGCCGCCGCCGGGCTCGGCAAGGCCGCGGTGCGCGCGGTCGCGCGGGCCTGGGGGCTGCCGGTCGCGGAGAAGCCCGGCATGCCGTGCCTGGCGTCCCGTATCGCGGTGGGCGTCCCGGTCTCCCAGGACCGGCTGCACCTGGTCGAGCGGGCCGAGGAGCGGGTCCGCGAGACGCTGGACGAGCACCGGGTGGGCGCCCGCGACGTCCGCGTACGCCTGCTGCGGCGCGGCTTCCGGATCGAGCTGGACGCCCCCGCGCACCGCGAGGTGGCCGCCGCCCGCGGCCTCGGCGACACGCTGCTGCGCGAGGTGGCCGCCGTCGGCCCCCTCGGCGAGGGCAGCCTCGCCCCGTACCGCACCGGGGCCGTCAGCACCGCCGCCCGCGCCGCCTCCCGCACCGCCTCTCCCGATGGAGCGCCGGCGCGATGAGCGAGCCGAGCGGCGGTGCCCGCGACGTCGCCGAACTGCTGGCCGACGGCGTGGCGCAGGTCGGCGACTTCGCCCGGCTCGACGTGGGCCGGCGGCGCCGCACCGGGGTGCCCGAAGTCGTCTACGCCGACGGCAAGACGCCGCAGCAGACGCTGCAGCTGCTCGCCGAGCTGCGCCGCCGGACACCGGACTCGCCGGCGCTGGCCACCCGCTGCCCCGAGGAGGTGCTGCGGGAGGCGGCCGACGCCTTCGCGGACGAGCCGGTACGGGTCGACACCCGGGCGCGCACCGTGACCGTGGGCCCGCTGCCGGCCCCGCGGGGCACGGTCGCCGTACTCACCGCCGGCACCAGCGACCTGCCCGTCGCCCGCGAGGCCGTCGCCACCCTCGACGCCCTCGGCACCGGCTCCCGGCTCTTCGCCGACGTGGGCGTCGCGGGCCTGTCCCGGCTGCTCTCGGTGCTCGCCGAGGTGCGCGCCGCGGACTGCGCGATCGTCGTCGCGGGCATGGACGGCGCCCTGCCGAGCGTGGTCACCGGCCTGCTCGCCGCCCCCGTCGTCGGCGTCCCCGCCAGCGTCGGCTACGGCTTCGCCGACGGCGGCCGCGCCGCCGCCGGCGCCATGCTGGCCTCCTGCGCCCCCGGGCTCACGGTCGTCAACATCGACAACGGCTTCGGCGCCGCCGTCCACGCCGCGAAGATCGTGGGGGTACGCGACGGTGAGTGACCCACGGCTGTCCGCCGCGCCGGGGGCGTACGCCCCGGGCCGCCCGCACGCACCCGTGCCCCTGGCCCGTACCCGGGCCGGTGTGGCGGCGCAGCGGCGCGGGAAGGGCTGTCCCGGTGATCGCGCAGCACAGTCCGCAGGGAACCCGGCGGGGGTGGCGCACGGTGGCTGAGGGGACGGCCGCGGCCCATCTCGACTGCACCGCCGGGGTGGCCGGCGACATGCTGCTGGGCGCGCTGCTCGACGCCGGCGCGCGCCTCGGTGCCGTACGGGACGCGGTGGCGGCGCTCGGGATCGACGGGCTCGACGTGACCGTGGCGCGGGCCCGGCGCGGCGGCTTCGCCTGCAACCGCGTCACCGTCCACCGCCCCGCCGTCGCCGACCACCACCGGCGCCTCGACGACGTCCTCGGCGACATCGGACGGGCGACGCGCGCCGGCCTCCCCGAGGCCGCCGCGGACTTCGCCGCCCGCGTCTTCCGGCTGCTCGCCGAGGCCGAGGGCAAGGCGCACGGCACCGCCCCCGAGGACGTCCACTTCCACGAGGTCGGCGCCTTCGACGCGCTCGCCGACGTCGTCGGCTGCGCCGCCGCGCTCGCCGACCTCGGCCTGCTCGCCCCCGGCGCCGCCGTCACCTGCTCGCCGCTCGCCGCCGGCAGCGGGGAGGTCGACTGCGCGCACGGCCGGATGCCCGTCC
>NZ_BAAAPF010000282.1:0-9242 GCF_039531005.1 Streptomyces synnematoformans | reverse complement strand
CGTGCGCCGCCGCGTCGCCCGCCGCGCCGCCCGCACCCGCCGGCCCGCCGTGTCCGTCGGCGCCGAGGACGGCGTCGCGCTGCTCGGCGGTGAGGGTGCCGAGCAGCCGGCGGGCCTCGGCGAGCTTGCCCTCGATCGTGCGCTTGCGCCGCTTCAGCTCCGCCCGCGCGTCCTGCAGCTCGGTCAGCCGCTCGCGCGCCTCCGCGCGCACCTGCTCGACCTCCCGCAGCTGTCGCCCGACGTCCGCGAGCGCGGCGGCCCGCCGGTTGCCGACCCGCTCCAGCAGCGCGGCCCGGCGCAGGTAGTCCTCCGGCTCGGCGGAGAGGGCGAGTTGCACGGTGGGGTCGGCGGTGCCGTTGCGGTACTGGGCGGTGGCGAACGAGCCGAGGGCGTTGCGGGCGTCGTTCAGCCGGGCGGTCTTGCGGGCGGCCTCGTCGCGGAGGTCGTCGAGGTCCCGTTCGGCACGGTCGGCGCGCTCCGCGACGCCGTTGTACTTCTCGACGGCCTGCTCGGCCTCGTGGTGCAGCCGGTCGACCCGGTCGCCGACCTCCGCGGCCGGCTGCGGGTCGGCGTGGGCTAAGCCGCCGAGGGCGGTGGCGGCGGCGCCGACGAGCGCGATGGCCCCGGCGGTACGGGCACGGACGGTGCGGCCGACGGCGGTGCGGCGGTGGCCGCGCTTCCTGTGGGACGCCACGGGGGCGTTCACCCCTTCCTCACGGTCAGGCGGCGGCCCGCACGGGGAGCGGGCCGCCGCCGAGACGCTAGGCCGAGGGCGCGCCGCTGCAGGAGGGGATGACGGAGACTTACCGGCACCGCCCTGAGATGACGGATTGTGATCGTCCGAACACGCCGAACTGAGCCGCGGGTTCGTGTCCGTGACCGATGTGGTGAAGCGGTCGCCCCCGTGAGCGGGGTCTGTTACGGACCGCTACGCTCGCGTGCCATGGACGTACTCATCAACCTCTTCGTCGCCTCGCACATCATCGGTATCGCCGCGCTCCTCGGCGGGTGGCTGACCCAGATGAAGTCGCTGAGCACGGGCGACGTGCGGATAGCGCCCTCGATGGTGCACGGGGCGCTGGTCATGCTCGTCACCGGCTTCATTCTCTCCGGTCTCAACGAGGCCGACGACGTGGAGCTGAACCAGACGAAGCTCGGCGTGAAGGGCGTGATCCTGATAGGGATCCTCGTCATGGTCTTCCTCAAGCGCTCGGAAGAGCGCGTCCCGAAGGGCTACTTCGCCGCCATCGGGCTCCTGACCATGACCAACGTCGTCATCGCCACCACCTGGACCTGAGCCCCGCGCCGCCGTACTCCCCCCGATCAGCCCGGGCGCACGCCGCTGTGGAACGGCATGTAGTCGATCGACTCGTACTTCACGTCGTCGCCCGGCTTGGAGGCGTGGATCATCTGCCCGTTGCCCACGTAGATACCGACGTGGCTGATGTCGTCGTAGAAGAAGACCAGGTCGCCCGGCTGCAGATCCGCCTTGGCGACCTGCGTGCCGGCGTTGACCTGGTCGTAGGTCGTACGCGGCAGTGAGATGCCGGCCTCCCGCCAGGCGGCCTGGGTGAGGCCGGAGCAGTCGTACGAGTCCGGGCCGGTGGCGCCCCACACGTAGGGCTTGCCCAGCTGGGCCTCGGCGAACGACAGCACCTTGTCCGCCTTCGAGGCGCCGGTGTCCGGCGGCGGCTGCTCCTCCTGCTCCTGCTGCTCTTCTTCCTGCTGCTGTTCCTCTTCGCGCTGCCGCTGCTCGGCGCGCTCCTTCTCCGCCTGCCGCTGGCGCTCCAACTCCGCCTGGCGCGCGGCCTCCTCGGCCTTGCGCCGCGCCTCCTCCTCGCGCTTGCGCTCCAGCTCCGCGAGCCGCTTCTTCTCCTGCTCGGTGAGCCGGTCCAGCACCTGGCGCGCGTCCGACAGCTTGCTCTGGACCTTCTTCTTGGAGTCCCGCAGCTGCTCCTGCGACTCGGTGAGGTCGCGCAGGCTCTCCTGCGCCTCGGTGCGCTTCTTGGCGGCCTTGGCCTGGCGCACCTGGAACCGGTCGACGGCGGACTGCTCGTGGTTCGTCAGCCGCTCCATGAGGTGCGCCTGGTCGAAGTAGGTCTGCGGGTCGGAGGCGAGCATGAACGTCGCGGTGGGCGTGACTCCGCCGGTGCGGTACTGGGCGGCGGCGAGGCGGCCCAGCTCGCGGCGCGACTCGTTGAGCCGCGCGGTCTCCTGGGCCACCTCGTCGAGCTGCTGCTCGACGCGCTCGCGCTGATCTGCCGTGCGCTCCTTGGCGCCGTTGTAGCGCTCGGTGGCGCGCTCCGCCTCGTGGTAGAGGTGGTCGACTTCCTTCTGCACGTCTTCGATCGACCGCTCGGCCGGGGTCGCGCCGGCTTCCTGGCTGAGGAGGGTCGCTGAGGCGAGCGCCGCGGAGCCGACGCTGACCGCCGTGCGCCGCCCCGCCGGCGACTCCAGGATCCGGGTCCGCGGCTTTCGGTGGGAAGCCAAGGCAGGCCACTCCTTCCGTCCAAGCAGTGCGGAGCACGGTAGCCACTCGATGGGACTGCTGTGAAGTCTGATGTTCGATATGCCCGAAACCTATTCGTGACCGGAGGGAGTTGTTCCGTATATCTCGGACATCCCGGTCGGCGGGGCGGGGTGTCGGTGGGGCGCCCTAGACTCTGTGGACGATGAGCAGCCTCTTCGACGACAGTCACCTCGCCTTCGCCGCCAGCGTCCCCGAGCCGTACTACCGCGACGGCGCGCCCCGCCCCGTCACGGACCCGGAAGCGCTGCTCACCGGGTTGAACGAGCAGCAGCGCGCCGCCGTGGAGCACACCGGCTCGCCCCTGCTGATCGTCGCCGGCGCCGGCTCGGGCAAGACCCGCGTGCTGACCCACCGCATCGCGTACCTGCTGGCCAAGCGGCGGGCGCACCCCGGCCAGATCCTCGCCATCACGTTCACGAACAAGGCCGCGGGCGAGATGAAGGAGCGCGTCGGGGAGCTGGTCGGCGCCCGCGCGAACGCGATGTGGGTCTCCACGTTCCACAGCGCCTGCGTGCGGATCCTGCGTCGCGAGTCGAAGAAGCTCGGTTTCACCTCCTCGTTCTCGATCTACGACGCCGCCGACTCGCGCCGGCTGATGTCCCTGGTCTGCCGGGACCTGGACCTCGACCCCAAGCGCTACCCGCCCAAGGCGTTCAGCGCCAGGATCTCCGGCCTGAAGAACGAGCTGATCGACGAGGAGAGCTGGGCGGCCCAGGCCGGCGACGGCTACGAGAAGACGCTCGCCGAGGCGTACGGGCTGTACCAGTCGCGGCTGCGCGAGGCCAACGCGCTGGACTTCGACGACCTGATCATGACGACCGTGAACCTGCTGCAGGCCTTCCCGGACGTCGCCGAGCACTACCGCCGCCGGTTCCGCCACGTCCTCGTCGACGAGTACCAGGACACGAACCACGCGCAGTACACGCTGGTGCGCGAGCTGGTCGGCCCCCCGGCCGACGCGGAGGGGACGGAGCCGGAGCCGGCGGCGGAGACCGCGGAGACTGGGGCCGGGAGCGTCGGCGCCGAGCGCGGGGCGGACCGCGGGGGGACGCCGGAGGGCCCCGCCGAGCTGTGCGTCGTCGGCGACGCCGACCAGTCGATCTACGCCTTCCGCGGCGCCACCATCCGCAACATCCTGCAGTTCGAAGAGGACTACCCGCAGGCGCGCACGATCCTGCTGGAGCAGAACTACCGCTCCACCCAGACGATCCTCAACGCCGCCAACGCCGTCATCGAGCGCAACGCCTCCCGCCGCCCCAAGAACCTGTGGACGGACGCGGGCGCCGGCGCGCCCATCGTCGGCTACGTCGCCGACACCGAGCACGACGAGGCGCAGTTCGTCGCCGACGAGATCGACCGGCTGACGGACGCGGGCGACGCCCGCGCCGGCGACGTCGCCGTCTTCTACCGCACCAACGCCCAGTCCCGCGTCTTCGAGGAGGTGTTCATCCGCGTCGGCCTGCCGTACAAGGTCGTCGGCGGCGTCCGCTTCTACGAGCGCCGGGAGGTCCGCGACGTCCTCGCGTACCTGCGCGTGCTCGCCAACCCCGAGGACTCCGTACCGCTGCGCCGCATCATGAACGTGCCCAAGCGCGGCATCGGCGACCGCGCCGAGGCGATGATCGAGGCGCTGGCGCAGCGCGAGCGGATCTCCTTCCCGCAGGCGCTCGTCCGCGTCGACGAGGCGTACGGGATGGCATCCCGCTCGGTGAACGCCGTCAAGCGGTTCAACACTCTCATGGAGGAGCTGCGCACGGTCGTGGAGTCCGGCGCCGGGCCGGCCACGGTGCTGGAGGCGGTGCTGGAGCGGACCGGCTATCTCGCCGAGTTGCAGGCGTCGACCGACCCGCAGGACGAGACCCGCATCGAGAACCTGCAGGAACTCGCCGCCGTGGCCCTGGAGTTCGAGCAGGAGCGCGGCGAGGAGGGCCCGGGGACGCTCGCCGACTTCCTGGAGCGGGTCGCGCTGGTCGCCGACAGCGACGAGATCCCGGAGGAGGAGACGGACGGCTCCGGGGTCATAACCCTGATGACGCTGCACACCGCCAAGGGCCTGGAGTTCCCCGTGGTGTTCCTCACCGGCATGGAGGACGGCGTCTTCCCGCACATGCGGGCCCTCGGCGACCTCAAGGAGCTGGAGGAGGAGCGGCGGCTGGCGTACGTCGGCATCACGCGCGCGCAGCAGCGGCTGTATCTGACGCGCTCGGTGTTGCGCAGCTCGTGGGGCCAGCCGTCGTACAACCCGCCGTCGCGCTTCCTGGACGAGATCCCCCCGGCGTATCTGGAGTGGCGGCGCACCGGCGCCTCGGCCACGCGGGGCGGCGGGAGCCGGTCGCCGATGGACTCCGCGGCGGCGGCGCTGGCGTCGTCGGCCGGGTCGTCCGCCCGTACGCGGCAGGGGCCCTCCGGCTTCGCCACCGGGCGGGCGACGGAGCGGCCGGTGATCGCGCTGTCGGTGGGGGACCGGGTGACGCACGACCAGTTCGGGATGGGAACGGTGGTGGAGGTCTCCGGCTCGGGCGCGAACGCGCAGGCGACGATCGACTTCGGCGACGGACGGGCGAAGAAGCTGCTGCTGCGGTACGCGCCGGTGGAGAAGCTGTAGCCGTAGCGGCGGGCGGAGTAGCTGACCGCTCGCGGGCTGCTTACTGCGGGTCGAGGCCCTTGTCCAGCAGCCAGGCGAGCGGGTCGATGGCCGCGCCCCCGTAGGGGTGCACCTCGAAGTGCAGGTGCGGGCCGGTGGACTTGCCGGAGTTGCCCGAGTAGGCGACGACGTCGCCGGCCTGCACGGGGCCGGTGGTGACGGCGAAGCTGTCGAGGTGGGCGTACCAGGTCTCGGTGCCGTCGGCGGCCGTGAGGATGAGCATGTTCCCGTACGCGTAGTCGAAACGGGTGGTGACCGTGCCGTCGGTGGCGGCCTTCACCTCGCTGCCGTACGAGACGGGGAAGTCGATGCCGGTGTGCACCGACACCCAGTTGACGCCGGCCTGGCCGTAGTACGCGCTGAGGCCGGTGTCGTCGACCGGAACCGCGAACTTCGGGCGCAGCGCCTCCTTGCGCGCCGCCTCCTCCGCCTCCCGCTTCCGCTCGGCCTCCTGCTTCTCCTTGAGGTCGATCCGCTCCTGGGTGCGGCTGGCGCGGTCGGCGAAGTCGTCGGCGTCCTCGGTGACCCCGCGCAGCTGCGTGTCGAGCGCGGCGTTGGCCTTCGAGGTCTTGGCGGCGGCCGCTTCGGGGGCCGCCTGCGTGGTCTTGCCGTCGTCCTCGGAGCCGCCGGTGCCGGTGACGGACGCGGCGGCGACGCCGGCCACGCCGACGACGGCGATGGACGGCACGGCGACGGTGAGCAGCGCGGAGCGCTTGGGACAGCGGCGGCGGCTGGAGCGTACGGCGCGGCCGACGGGAGCGCCGACGGTCCGGCCGCCCGCGGGCTCCGGCGCGGGCTCGTCGGCCGTGCGGGCCTCGGACGCCTCGGGAGTCTCGGACGTCTCGGCGGCCTCGGGGCGGTCGGGCCCGTCGAACCCGTCGAGCCCCTCCTGCTCGGCGAGGGCGGCGAAGTCCCAGGCGGCCGTCGCGTCGGGGTCGGCTGCCTGCTCGGTGTACTCGGCGTACTCGGTGTGCCCGGCGGGTGCGGCGTGTTCGGTGTCGACGGCGTAGGCGGCGTGCTCGTCGTACGCCTCGGTGGCCGTGGCGGTGCCGGCGAACGACTCGGGGTACGCGACGGCTTCGGCGTACGCCGTGGCCGCCGGATACCCCGTCGCGTCCGCGGCCGCGGCGTCGTAGTGCCCGGTGTCCCAGCCGGCGGCCGGGTCGTACGGCGCGCCGGTGTGCTGGGCGCCCTCGTGCTGCGCGGTGTCGTACTGCCCGGTGTCGTACTGCGCGGCCCCGTGCTGCGTGCCGTTGTCCCAGCCCGACCACTCGCCGGTGGTGTGCCACTGGGCGGTCGGGGCGCTCGCCGAGGGGTATCCGTAGTCGTAGTCGTCGGCCGGGCCCGCCTGCCGCGGGATGCCGCCGGCCGGGGTGTCGCCGGCGCCCTCCGACCAGAGGGCGGAGACGTCGTAGCCGCCGGAGGCGTGGGGGGCGGCGGCGTAGGGATCGGCCGTGCCGTACAGGCCGTTCGCGTCGTACGCGCCGAAGTCGGCGGACTGCGTGCCGGTGTCCCAGGACGGGGCGACGTCGGGCGTCAGATAGCCGCCGGTCTCGTAGCCGGTGGTGGTGTAGGCGACCGCGTGGCCGGCGTCGTAGCCGTCGTAGCCCTGATACCCGTGATGGAGAGGCTCTTCACCGGAACCGCCGCCGTGGCCGGAGGCGTCGTAGCCGTACCCGTAGCCGTCGAGGCTTCCGAGGGTGGAGGCGTCGCCAGCGGGAGAGGTCGGGGTGGGGATGCCCGACGGGGGACGGTCGTTCACCACTTCTCTTTCGCCTCGGGAGCAGGAGACTGCGGCGACTGTACCGGGCGTCCCACGGCTCGACAATCTTTCCCTGGTTTCACCGGGGCGCGTTCGGGGCACTTGCCCGATTTTTCGAGTACTCAAGGGTAAGGCCACGGCCATGACTGTCCGTTTTGCCGGTCGGCGGCCGTGTGATTTCCCCCTCCCGGCATGTTGCGGTCGGCCGGGGTACGCGATCCTGGGGATAACGTTCGTTCACACCTCGAAGGACTCACGAACGCGCGATACCGCGCGATGGAGGCAGCGATGAGTGGCACCGGTCCGATCCGCGTGGTGGTGGCCAAGCCGGGACTCGACGGCCACGACCGCGGGGCCAAGGTGATCGCGCGGGCGCTGCGCGACGCCGGCATGGAGGTCATCTACACGGGCCTGCACCAGACGCCGGAGCAGATCGTGGACACCGCGATCCAGGAGGACGCCGAGGCGATCGGCCTGTCCATCCTCTCCGGGGCGCACATGACGCTCTTCGGGAAGGTCGTGGAGCTGCTGCGGGAGCGGGACGCGCTGGACATCAAGCTGTTCGGCGGCGGGATCATCCCGGAAGACGACATCCCGCAGCTGAAGGGGCTGGGGGTGGCGGAGATCTTCACGCCGGGCGCGGCGACGACCGAGGTGGTGGAGTGGGTGCGCACGAACGTCCGCGAGCCGGCGGGCGCGTGAGCCCTGCGGGCGGCGGCGGGCGCGGGCGTCCGGTGACGGCCTGAACCCGCGGCTGCCCGCGAGGTCATGGCCCGGTCAGGCGCCGCCGTCGGCACGTACGGCACTGCCCCCGCCCCGCCCGGACCGCGTCCAAGACGGGGCGTCACCGTCCGGGCCACGACTCCGCAGGTGACCCCCCGCCCGGCGGGCAGCCGCTGCCGCGCCGCGCCGGGTGTGGTAGCGGCGTCGGGGGCGGATGGTCCGGCCGCCCGCGGGCGTTGCGCTGCACCAGGCTGTGGCCACGATCCCCGCTCGCCGCCCCTCCTGCCCCCGGTCAGGGGCGCGGCGCGGCCAGCTCGTCGCGCATCGCGGCACGTATCCGCAGCGTGGCCACCAGCCGCTGGAAGGCCTCCGACCAGTACCCGGCGGCCCCCGGCGAACTCTCCTCCGCCTCCTCGTGCATCGCGGCGAGCGGTTCGAGGCGGACGGCGTACGAGGGGTCGAGGCAGCGCTCCGCGAGACCCATCACCCCGCTGAAGCTCCACGGATAGCTACCGCCGTCCCGCGCGATCTCCAGGGCGTCGACCACGGCCCGGCCCAGCTCCTCGGGCCACGGCACGGCGCAGGCGCCGAGGAGCCGGAACGCCTCCGACAGCCCGTGCGCCGAGATGAACTCCGCCACCCAGGCGGCCCGTTCCGCCCCGGGCAGCGCGGTGAGCAGCCGCGCGGGGTCCCGTCCGGGTACGTGCTCGCCCCCGCCGGCGCTGCCGCCGGGGGCGGGAACGGGGGAGGGCACGGCGCCGGGCGGGCCGGCGGTGAAGGCGGGCGGCTCGGCCGGGGGCGAGGTCGGGGCGGTGCCGAGGAGGGCGCGGGCCCACGCGGAGTCGTGCTGCCGGGCGGCGGCGCGGCTCCAGGCGGCGAGCAGGTCCGGCCGCCAGCCGTCCGCGACCGGCAGCGCGACGATCTCCTCCGGCGTCCGGCCGTCGAAGACCTCCGTCCAGATCGCCAGCGGCGCCGCGGCGGCAAGCTGCCCGAACCACCACGACCGCTCGCCCATGCCGGCCGGCGGTTTGGCCACCACCCCGTCCCGCTGCATGGCGGCGTCGCACTCGTACGGCGCCTCCACCGCGATCACCGGCGGATCCTCGCTGCGGTCGAGCACCGCCAACGACCGCACCCGCGCGGCCATCCGCCCGGCCAGCGCGGAGCCGGTGAGCCCGGCGAGGAGGTCGGCCGCGGCGGCCCGTACGCCGCGGCTGCGATCGGTCAGCGCCGCCTCCAGGAACGGCTCGTCGGCGAGGGACAGCCGCGTGCGCAGCAGCTCCACGAACGCCAGCCGGTCCTCGGCCTTCTCGCCGGACCACGTCGAGGCCAGCAGCTCGACGGCGCCGGCGGGGTCGGCCCGGCGCACCGCGGCGAAGAGCGCGCCGCGCACCTGGCTGGTCCCCGGGCCGCCCGCCCGCGGCCCCTCCTCCCAGAGCGCGCGGACGGCTTCCGCGTCGTGCGGGTCGGGCAGCGACGGCCCGGCCGCGCCGTCGCGCAGCAGCGGCGCCCACTGCGGCGCCCGCTCGGCCAGCCACAGCCCGCGCGGGCCGGCGAGAGCCAGCACGTGAGGGCGCAGGTCG
>NZ_BAAAPF010000281.1:0-9366 GCF_039531005.1 Streptomyces synnematoformans | reverse complement strand
GCCGGCGGCTCGGCTTCCTCGCCGCACCCGGCCGGTATCCGCGCGCGCCGGCCGCCGCGGGCACGGCGCTCGTCACGGCGGCGGCGCTGACGGCCGCCTGGTTCTGGTGGCTCGCCCCCGGCGGCGACGACGACCGCGCCGGCCGCCACGGGCCCGCCCCGAGCGACGGCCGGCCGGGCGACTGGTCCGTCATCGGCGACGAGCGCACCGTGGACCCCTGCTCGCTGACCGACCCCGGCGAGTTCGGCCGCTTCGGCGAGAGCGCACGGCAGGACCGCGACTACGGCAACTTCGACCGCTGCGACGTCCTGGTGTACCCGCAGGGCGACGACGGCGACCCCATCGACGTCCAGGTGGAGTTCGACGCCGGCCCGCCCCCCGAGTCGCCGGCGCCGATGCGCACGTTCGGCGGCATCGGCATCATCGAGGAGCCGCCGGAGGGCGACGAGTGCGTACGGGCCCTCGTGCTGCCGGACGAGGCGGACCGCGACACGAGCATCTGGATCTACGCGGACGGCGGCGACGCCCGCTACTCCGGCGGCACGGACACCCTGTGCGCCATGGCCGACGTCGCCGCCAGAACGGCCAGCGAGATCCTGGGCAGGGCCCGCGCCGAACAGCGCACCGTCCCGCGCCGCGAGCCGCCGGCGCCGGACGTGTCGCTGCTGTGGCTGGACGCCTGCCGGCTGCTCGACGCGCAGGCGCTGGAGACCGTCCCCGGCATCGACGCCGGCGACCCCGACGTGGACTTCGGCAACTGGGACTGCGAGTGGTACAGCACCACCCGCGACATCGAGGTCGGGCTGCGCTACGACCGTCACCAGCCGCTCAGCGGCGACGACGGCACGGCGACGCGGCTGGCGGGCCGCGACGCCTTCGTATCGCCGGAGTACGACGGCGAGGACACCTGCACGGTGCGGGTCGAGTACCGCGAGTACCGCGACGAGAACGGCCAGAAGGCCGTCGAACTGCTCTACCTCACCGTCGAGGGCGACGACGAGCCGCAGGATGAGCTGTGCGCGATGGCCACGGACCTCGCGGAGACCGCCGCCGGCGAGCTGCCGAAGGTCTGACCCCGATCCGCGGCCCCCGCGGCCCGTACGGGGCCGCGGCCGGCGGCGGGGAGGGGTCCCCGGGGGCAGGGAGCACCGTGGGGCGGTCGGCAGCAGCCGGCCGCGGCCGAGGGGGGACCTGCGATGGACCGTATCCGAGGACACCGGGGATGAGCGGGAGCGACAGCCTGGCCCGCGGCGTGGCGCCCGCGCAGCCCGGCACGCTGCACGCGCGCTCGGCCGCCGACGCCGTCGAGGTGGCGCCGCTGCCCGGGCTGACCGTCCGGTTCGGGCGCGGGCCGGGGGACGACGTCGGCGTCGACGTCGACCTGTACGTCGGCCGGCGCGACCAGGGGGTGAGCCGGCGGCACGGCGAGCTGACGTATCTGGAGGGCGGCTGGACGCTGCGCAACGTCGGCCAGCAGGCGCTGCGGCTGCCGCGCGGCCTGCTGCTGCCGCCGGGCTCGGACCGCACGCCGCTGGCCGCCGGCTACACCCCGGTCTTCGTCAAGGGCTCCGGCTTCCGGGAGCACCTGGTGGAGCTGTACGTGGTCCGGCCGGAACAGCCGTACGCGGACGGCCCGGCCGGCGTCGCGGGCCGGCCGCTGCCGGCGGCCTGGTCGCTGTCGGACGACGAGCGGCTGGTGCTGGTCGTGCTGGGGCAGCGGTACCTGCGCCACGAGCCGGATCCGCGGCCGCTGCCGTACCGGCAGGCGGCGGAGGTGCTGGCGATACTGCGGCCGGGGGAGCGGTGGGGCGCGCAGGACGTCGCGCGCCGGGTGGAGGCCGTACGCCGCCGGCTGGCCGGCCTCGGCGCGTACCTCTCGGCGCTGCGGGAGGAGCCGGCGCCCGGGGCCCGGAGCGGCACCCCGGACCACCGGCTGCTGACGGACCTGGTGGCCACGGCGGCGCTGGTGCCGACGGACCTGGCGCTGCTGGACGGCGTCGGCGGCTGACGGCGCCGGTTCAGGAGTGCACGTCGCCCGTCGTCGAGGAGGAGATCGCCGCCTGCCGGCCCAGCCCGCCCGGCGGGATGCCCGGGTGGTGCGTGCCGTCGTCCGGCGGGCCGCCGGGGGCCGCGGTGCCGAGCGTGAGGCGGGACAGGAGCCGGTAGCGGTCGCCCCGGTAGACGGAGTGCACGTACTCCACGGGGCGCCCGCGGGTGTCCGTCGTCAGCCGCTCGAAGAGCAGCGCCGGCGACAGCTCCGGCACGTCCAGCAGCCGTGACTCCGCGGCGCTGGTCACCGTCGGCTCGATGGACTGGACGGCCTCGCGCACGTGCACCCGGTGGTGGGCGCGCAGGTGCTCGTAGAAGTCGCCGGTCTCCAGCTCCTCCGGCGCCACCCCCGGCACCAGCTGGGCCGGCAGGTGCAGGTACTCGATGGCCATCGGCGCCTCGTCGACGATGCGCAGCCGCGCCACGTACGTGATCTCGGCGGCCGGTGAGACGCGCAGCCTGCGGCCGACGCGGGCGCCCGCGGGGACCCGGGTGAACTCCAGGATCCGGCTGGACCAGGCCCCGGCCGCCTGCGGCAGGGTGAGCGGCCGGCCGGTGGCGACCAGCTCCTGGGTGATCTTGGCGGGTGCGACGAACGTGCCCCGGCCGTGCTCGCGCACGAGGAGCCCGGTGCTCACCAGCTCGTCCACGGCGGCGCGCAGCGTGGGACGGGAGACGCCGAGCCGCGCGCACAGGGCCCGCTCCGCGGGGATGGCGTCCCCGGGCCGGCGGGACTCGACCAGCTCCAGCAGGTGCTCCCGCACGCGCTCCCGCTTGAGCACGCTCGACGAGCTGTCACCGTCCATGGCCGGGACCTTACCACAGGTGACCAGTGGTCTCACCGGCGTCTCCCGTGCGGCGGGCTCCTGTCCGTAAAGGCCCGCTCTGCGCACCCTCTTGACGGCGGTATTGGTCTATGCCAGGTTACCCCGGCAGCGAGACTGGTCAGCTGACCAATTGGTCAATTCGTCCGTCCGTCCCCACCCCCGAGGTGTCCATGAAGACGTACCGCCTCCTCGCCGGAGCAGCGGCCCTCACCGCGGCCGCCGGCCTCACCGCCTGCGGCGGCGACCCGGACGGCTCCGGCACCGTCACCGGCACCGTCGATGTATGGCTGATGCGCGACAGCGTCACCGAGGAGTTCTCGGACGCCGTCGCGGCCGACTACGAGAAGCGCCACCCCGGCGTCGACGTCCGCATCCAGATCCAGGAGTGGAACGGCATCGGCGGGAAGGTCACCGCCGCGCTCGCGTCCCACGACGCGCCCGACGTCATCGAGGTCGGCAACACCCAGGTCGCGCAGTACGCCGCCAGCGGCGGGGTACGGGACCTCAGCGAAAAGGTGGACGAACTCCGCGGCGCCGACTGGCTCCCCGGCCTCGCCGGGCCCGGCCGGGTCGACGGCCGGCAGTACGGCATCCCGTACTACGCCGCCAACCGCGTCGTCATCTACCGCACCGACCTCTTCGAGCAGGCCGGGATCGAGGAGCCACCGAAGACCCGCGCGCAGTGGCTCGACGTCACCGAGCGGCTGAACACCGACGGCGTCCAGGGCATCTACCTCCCCGGGCAGAACTGGTACCTGCTCGCCGGCTTCGTCTGGGACGAGGGCGGCGACCTCGCCGTACCGCACGGGGACACCTGGCGCGGCGCCCTCGACACCCCCGAGGCGCTGGCCGCCATGGACTACTACCGCCGGCTCCAGGCCCTGGGCGAGGGCCCCAAGGACTCCGACGAGGCCGAGCCGCCGCAGGTCGACATCGTCGCCAAGGGCGACGTCGCCCAGGTCGTCGCCGTCCCCGGCGGCGCGAAGCTCATCGAGGAGGCGAACCCCGCGCTGAAGGGCCGGCTCGGGTTCTTCCCCGTCCCCGGCAAGACCGGCGCCGCGCCGGGCGCCGTCTTCACCGGCGGCTCCGACCTCATCATCCCCGAGGCGGCCGGACGGCCCGACGAGGCGTACGACTTCGTCAGGCTGCTCACCGGCGACAGGTGGCAGAAGAAGCTCGCCACCACGATGAGCTACGTCCCCAACAGGACCACCCTCGCCGGGGTCCTCGACGACGACCCGGGCGCCGCCGCCATGGCCGCCGCCGCGGCCAACGGCCGCGCCACGCCCAACTCGCCGCGGTGGGCCGCCGTCGAGGCGGACAACCCGATCAAGGAGTTCCAGACCCAGGTCCTCACCGGAAAGGACCCGCGCGAAGCCGCCGAGCAGGCGTCCGCGGACATCACCGAGGCCCTGGGCGGCTGACGCCCGTGGCCCCGCAGCTCTCCGCCGCCCGCCCGCGGCCCGCGCCCGCCCCCGGGCCGGCCGGTCCGCCGCCCCGCCGCCCAGGCCGGCGACGAGCCGCCGCCGGCGTGTGGCCGTACCTGCTCGTCGCCCCCACGGTCCTCGGCGCCGCGTTCCTGCTCGCCTACCCCCTGCTGCGCAACCTGCTGATCTCCGTGCAGCACTTCGGCATGGCCGAGCTGATCCGCGGCGGCGCCCCCTTCGCCGGCCTCGCCAACTACCGCGAGCTGCTCGGCGACGGGGAGTTCTGGCGGGTGCTGGCCCGCACCCTGGTGTGGACCGGCGTCAACGTCGTCCTGATCATGGGGATCGGCACCCTGGTGGCGCTCATGCTGCAGCGCCTCGGACGGGTGCTGCGGCTGCTGGTGCTGAGCGCGCTCGCGCTCGCCTGGGCCACCCCCCACCTGGCGGCCACCACCGTCTTCCAGTGGCTCTTCGCCTCCCGGCTCGGGGTGGTCAACTGGGCGCTGACGGCGGTCGGCTTCGAGTCGTACGACGAGTACGCGTGGTTCGCCGACGGCCGCGCCACCTTCACCATCCTCGTGCTGCTCGTCGTCTGGCAGTCGGTGCCGTTCGTCGCCCTCACGCTGTACTCCGCGCTCGTCACCGTCCCCGCCGAGCTGTACGAGGCCGCCCGCATCGACGGCGCCGGCGCCTGGCGCCTCTTCCGCTCCGTCACCCTGCCGGTGCTGCGCGGCGTGTTCGGGCTCGTGCTGTGCCTGGAGGTCATCTGGGTCTTCAAGTGCTTCACCCAGATCTGGGTGGTCAGCGAGGGCGGGCCGGACGACGCGACGACCACCCTGCCCGTCTACGCCTACCGCGTCGCCCAGTCCCTGCACCGCTACGACCTGCAGGCCGCCGCGTCCACCGCCACCGTCGCGCTGCTGGCCGTCGCCCTGTTCGTCTATCTGCGCCAGCTGTTCCGGCAGGAAGGAGAGCTGTGACGTGCGGCATGTGAAGCTGCGCCGGCTGCCGCTCCACCTCACCGCGCTCGCGGTGTTCGCGATCACCCTCTTTCCCGTCTACTGGATGGCCGTCACCGCCTTCAAGCCCACCGCCGACATCACCGCCGACACCCCCGTCTTCCTGCCCACCGACCTCACGCTGGAGCACTTCCGCACGGCCGTCGGCGCCGACGGCTTCGCGCGGTTCTGGCGCAACAGCCTGCTGGTGACCGTCAGCGCCGTGCTGCTCTCGCTGCTCGTCGCGCTCGGCGCCGCCTTCGCCGTCGCCCGCATGCGCTGGCGCGGCCGGCGCGCCTTCGTGCTCATGGTCTTCGTCGCCCAGATGGCGCCCTGGGAGGCCATGCTCATCCCCGTCTACGTCATCGCCCGCGACGCCGGCATGCTCGACCGGCTGTCGACGCTCACCCTCGTCTACTTCATGGTCACCCTGCCCTTCACCGTCATCGTGCTGCGCGGCTTCCTCGCCGGCGTCCCCGTCGAACTGGAGGAGGCGGCGCAGGTCGACGGCTGCACGCGGGCCGGGGCCTTCCGCCGCGTGACGTTCCCGCTGCTCGCCCCCGGGCTGCTGGCGACCTCGCTGTTCGGCTTCATCACCGCCTGGAACGAGTTCGCCTTCGCCAACATGCTCATCGTCGGCAACCAGGACGACCGGACGCTGCCCGTCTGGCTCTCCTCGTTCAGCAACACCTTCGGCACCGACTGGGGCGCCACCATGGCCGCCGCGACGCTCTTCGCGCTGCCCGCGCTGGTGCTCTTCCTCGTCCTGCAACGCCGCGTCGCCGCCGGCTTCGCCACCGGCGCGGTCAAGGGCTGACGCACACCCCCCGCACGACCCCCCCCCACCAAGGAGGAACGAACGTGACACGCACACCGCGAAGGACCACGCGACCGCGCACCCCCGCCGCACTCCTCGCCGCCGCCGGACTGCTGGCCGCCGGGGCCGTCGTCGCCCCCGCGGCCGTCGGCTCCGGCTCGTCCGCCGCCGGGCCCGCGCTCTTCGACGACTTCGACTACACCGGCCACGACGACGGCCGCCTCGGCCAGCGCGGCTGGACCGTGCGCTCCGGTTCCGGCGGCCCCGGCGCCCCCGGCGTCGGCTGGGCGCCCGAGCAGGTCACCTTCCCCGGAGAGGGCGCCGGCTCCGTGCTCAACCTGCGCACCTCGACCGACGGCACGGCCGCCGGCACCAGGCAGACGGAGCTGTACCACCAGCGCAAGTTCCAGCAGGGCACGTACGCCGCCAGGGTGCACTTCAGCGACGCCCCCGCCACCGGCCCGGACGGCGACCAGATGGTGCAGACGTTCTTCACCATCACCCCGCTCGACGCGCCGATGGACCCGGACTACGGCGAGCTGGACTTCGAGTACCTGCCCAACGGCGGCTGGGGCGAGCCGTCGCACACCCTCTACGCCACGTCCTGGGAGACCTACCGGCCCGACCCCTGGGAGGCGGTCAACACCCACACCGCGGCGCGGCAGAGCTACGCCGGCTGGCACGACCTCGTGATCACCGTCGACGGCGACTCCGTCGACTACTACGTGGACGGCCGGAAGTTCGCCGCGCACGGCGAGCCGTACCTGCCCGAGACCCCGATGTCGATCAACCTCAACCACTGGATCATCTCCGGCGGCCTCGCCGGCAGCACCGTCCCGCGGGCGTACGACCAGCAGGTCGACTACGTCTACTTCGCCAAGGACCAAACGCTCACCCCCGCCCAGGTGGCCCAGGAGGTCGCGGCGTACCGAGCCGCCGGTGTCACCCACGAGGACACCGTCCCGGGGGGCTGACGGACCACGGCCCGGTCCGGTACGCCGCCGCCGCGCCCGCGGCGGCGGCGTACCGTCCTCGGCGCCCCGCGAAGCCGCCGCCGTACGGCCCTTCGCGGCTCACCGCCGGGTTGCGCGGCGTTCATCTTGCGGCCGGACCCTCGGCAGCAGCCGCCACGTCAGGACTCGGCACCCGGCAGGACTGGGAGGGGCGTCATGGGCCAGCGACTCCGTCACCACGACCACAGCCGGCGGAACGGCGGCGCCCCCGGCGCCGCGGACCCCGCCGTCCGTACCGCGACCAGCCGCCGCGCATGAGCGGCGCGTACGTCCTCGGCGCCGACTCCGGACTCACCGAGCTGCGCGAGGCCGACCACCTGCTGCACGCGCTCGCCGGCGAACTGCGGCTGCCGCGGACCGCGTACGGCTGCACCCACCTCGTGCCGGGGGAGCGGCCCCGCATCGCCGTCTCCCTCGCGCTCGCCGGAGCCACCGACGCGGCCGCCGCCTGGCGCTGGCTCACCGCCCGCGGGCACGCCGTCGCGGGGCTGCCGGGCGGCACCCGCCACGGCCCCGGCGGGGCCGCCGCGGCGGCGGCCTGCGCCGCGGCCGAGCACGCCTCGCGCAGCGTCGGCCGGGCGGTGCTGTACCCGGGGGCCGACGCGTTGACCGGGACCATGACGGTCGGCGAGCTGCTGGCCGCCTCGGCGATCGAGCAGATCGTGCTGCTCGGCGCGCCCGGCGGCCCGCCGGGGGAGGCCCGGATGGTCACCCGCGGGCACGTGCGGCCCCAGTGGCTCGACGGGCGGCTGGTCCTCGCGGTGATCCCGGCGGCGGCGGAGACCCTGATCCCCTTCGAGGCCCCGGCCCCGACGCCCTGCTGCACGGGCCGCTGACCGCCGGGGCCGCCGCGGCGCTCCGCCGACAGCCACGCCGTCAGCGCGCTGTCAGCCCGCGCGGTCCGCGTCCAGCGTCCGGGTCGCCAGCACCTTCCCGTCCTCGTCCACGGCGCTGACCCGTACCACCTCCGCGCCGTCCGGCACCACGACCTCCGCCGTCGTGACGAAGCCGCGCCGGTCGACGGTGTCCGCCGCCCGCGTCCGGCCCGGCGCGCCGGTCTCGATCCGCCAGGCGTCGACCTCCGTGGCGCCGTTCCAGCTCATCGCGAGCGTGCCCGGGTCGCGCCACTCCACCTTCGGCTTCGTCGCGGGCGTGCCCGTCCAGTCGGTGCGTATCGCCCGGTAGCTGTACGTGCCCTGCGGGAACGTCCCCGTGAACACCGGCTCCCCGCCGGCGAACTCCACCATCCGCCCCGCGCTGCCGTAGCCGAGCAGGACGTTGCCGTTGTCCGTCTGCCGCGCCGACCCCGCGAAGAGCGTGAAGACCGGCTCCGGGGGCTGGACGTCCTCGGCGAGCGTGGCGGTCATCGCCTGCTCGTCCAGCTCGTAGACGGCGCCGCGGGAGTGCTGCGGGGTGCGCTTGTTGCCGTTGTCGAAGAGCATCAGCCGCCCGTCCGGCAGCCGCCGGGCGTCGTGCTGGTAGCTGGGCCGCTGCGCGGGGTCGGCGAAGGCGAAGTCGCTCGCCTCGCCGCCGAGGCGCCACCGTACGGCGCCGGTCTCCCGGTCGATCTTGTACACGGTGCTGGTGTGCCGGGCGCTCATCAGCAGGTCGCCGTCGGCGTCGTACGCCAGGGAGTTGGCGTGCACCGGGTCCACCGTCGCCTCGGTGAGCGGCTCCTGGGTCTCCGTCAGCGCGATGTGGTCCAGCGCGCTCCACTCGAAGAGCACCTCGCCGGTGTCCGCGTCCTGCTCCTGGATGACGGCGTCGATGACCTGGGCGTCCGGCTGCCCGCCGTACTCGGTGAGGTCGCGGGTGACGAACTCGAAGCCGAGCAGCAGCACGCGGGAGCCGTCGGGGCTGATCTCGAACTCGTGGCTGTCGGTGAAGGAGCCGTTCATCCGGTAGGAGGCGATCTCCCGGTAGGCGGAGTCCAGCAGGACGTACTCGCCGCCGATGTCGGTGTTGTCGTACACGCTCAGGGCCGGCTCGCCGCGGAAGGTGACGGGCTCCAGATTCATGTACGGGCCCTCCTTCCACCACACGAGGTCGCCGGAGTTGTCGTAGATCGCCGCGCCCGCGAGGTCGCCGCCGATGGGTGCGGGGGTGGTCAGGAGCACGCCGTCGTCCTCGCCGCCGGTGGTGGTCGTGGTGAGCGCGGGCGGCGCCGCGGCGTCCGGCCGCGCCGACGCGCCGCCGAGCGGCGGTACGGCGCCGTCCGGGGCGGCGGCGTCGGGC
>NZ_BAAAPF010000280.1:0-9369 GCF_039531005.1 Streptomyces synnematoformans | reverse complement strand
GCGGGACCACGGCCGTACGGTCCTCGGAGCCGGCCCGCTCCTCGGCGACGGCCTGCGGCGGCAGCGCGTCCAGAGCCGCGTCGGTGAGCTGCGCGCGGGCGTCCCGTACCGCCGACAGCAGCGCCACGGCGTCCGCCGGGCGCTCCTCCGGGCTGCGCGCGGCGGCCGCGGCGACCAGGTCGTCCAGCTGCGCGGGCAGCCCCGGGACGGCGGCGGACGGCGGCTCCACGTCCTCGTGCAGGTGCTGGTAGAGCACGTGCGCGGCGTGCTCGCCGGAGTGCGGCTTGGCGCCGGTGAGCATCTCGTAGAGCATCACGCCGCAGGCGTAGACGTCGACCCGGGGGTCGGCCCCCACCTGGCTGCTCCGCTCGATCTGCTCGGGCGCCAGGTACGACACGCTGCCGAGCACGGTGCCGGTGGAGGCGGTGGTGTTCGTGTTCACGGCGCGGACGAGCCCGAAGTCGGCGACCTTGACCCGGCCGTCGTCGCCGATGAGGACGTTCTCCGGCTTCATGTCGCGGTGGACGAAACCGGCCCGGTGCGCGGCGCCGAGCGCGGCGAGCACGGGCTCCAGGATGTCCAGCGCGGCGCGCGGCTGCAGGGCGCCGCGGTCGTTCAGCACGTCGCGCAGGGTGCAGCCGGGGACGTACTCCATGGCCAGGAAGACGTGCCCGCCGTCGGTGCCCTGGTCGTAGACGCCCACGACGTTCGGGTGGGCGAGCCCGGCGACCGACTTGGCCTCCAGGATGAACCGCTGGACAAAGGAGGCGTCGGCGGCGAGGGAGGGGTGCATCACCTTGACGGCGAGCACCCTGTCGAGACGGGTGTCCAGGGCCCGGTAGACCGTGGCCATGCCGCCCGCGGCGATGCGCGCGTCGATGCGGTAGCGCCCGTCGAGCAGCTGCCCGACCATGGGGTCTCCCCACCCTCCCGGCGGATGGGGGGACGGGTCCAGAGTCGTGTCCACGCTGCGCAGTCTACGAGGTGAGGGACGCGTTCCCGTCACCGTTGTGCTGCAGTACGTTCCCGGTGGCGTGCCCGTCCCGGCGGCGCGCCACCGGGACAGGGTGCCGTACGGCGCCGGGCAGTTCAGGTGAACGCGGGCCGCTCCGGGTCGGGCTCCGGGGCCAGCCGCGCGACGCCGGCCTCCGGCGACGACGCGCGGGCGAAGTGCCGGCGCGGAATGCGCCCCGCGCGCGCGGCGAGCCGGCCCGCGGCGATCGCGTGCCGCATCGCCTCCGCCATCAGCACCGGCTCCTGCGCCCGCGTCACCGCGGACGCCAGCATCACCGCGTCGCAGCCCAGCTCCATCGCCTGCGCGGCGTCGGAGGCGGTGCCGGCGCCGGCGTCGAGGATGACGGGCACCTCGGCGGCCTCGGCGATGAGCTGGAAGTTGTGCGGGTTGCGGATGCCGAGGCCGGAGCCGATGGGGGAGCCCAGCGGCATCACGGCGGCGCAGCCGGCGTCCTGGAGCCTGCGGGCGAGCACGGGGTCGTCGTTGGTGTACGGGAGCACGGTGAAGCCGTCGTCGACGAGCGTCTCGGCGGCGGCCAGCAGCTCGACGGGGTCCGGCAGCAGGGTGCGCTCGTCGGCGATGACCTCCAGCTTCACCCAGTCCGTGCCGAGCGCCTCGCGGGCCAGCCGGGCGGTGAGGACGGCCTCGCCCGCGGTGTAGCAGCCGGCGGTGTTCGGCAGCACTCGGATGCCGTGGCGGCGCAGCACGTCGAGCACGGAGCCGTGCACGCCGGGGTCGATGCGGCGCATCGCCACGGTGGTCAGCTCGGTGCCCGAGGCGAGGAGGGCGCGCTCCATGGCGTCCAGGCTGCTCGCGCCGCCGGTGCCCATGATGAGGCGGGAGGTGAAGCGGACGCCGGCGATGGTCAGCGGGTCGGCGGCGGGGTCGGCGGAGGTGTGTGCGGAGGTGTCTGCGGCGGCGGGGCCGGAGACGGGGGCCGGTGCGGGGGCGGTACGGGTCACGGTGGGTCAGCCTCCCTGGACCGCGGTCAGTATCTCGACGCGGTCGCCGTCGTCGAGTGTGGTGGTGGGCCAGCTGCCGCGCGGTACGACGTCTTCGTTGACGGCCGCGGCGACGCCGCCGGGGGCGGTGGTGAGGGTGGCGACGAGGGCGTCGAGGGCGAGACCCGCGGCGACGCGGCGGGCGGTGCCGTTGACGGTGATGGCGACGGTGCCGGCGGTGGTCGGCGGGTCGGCGGCGGTGTCTGCGGTGGCGGTGGTTTCTGCGGTGGCAGTGGCGGTCCGGGTTTCGGTACGGGCCTGGTCGGCGTCGTCGGTCATGCGTGCTGCCCTTCGTGGTGCGGGGAGGTGCGCCCGAACCGGGTCGCCGCGAACGGGCGGGCGACGTCGGGGAGTTCGCCGCCGGTGAGCACGGCGGCGAGCGCGTCGCCGGTGACGGGGGTGAGGAGCACCCCGTTGCGGTGGTGGCCGGTGGCCAGGTGCAGGCCCGGCAGGGCGGTGGGGCCCAGCAGCGGCGCGTTGTCGGGGGAGCCGGGGCGCAGCCCGGCGCCGGTCTCCACCAGCGGCAGCTCGGTCAGCCCGGGCACCAGCTCGTGCGCGTCGCGCAGCAGCTCGTACACGCCGCCGGCGGTGACGGTGGTGTCCCAGCCCAGCTCCTCGCTGGTGGCGCCGACGACCAGCTCGCCGCTCTCCCGCGGCACCAGGTACACGCTGCCGCCGCGGACCACCGCCCGTACCGTACGGCCCAGGAAGGGCGTCCGGCCGGCGGGCATCCGCAGCCGCAGCACCTGCCCCTTCACCGGCCGGACCGGGGGCCGTACCGCCTCCGGCACGCCCGCCAGCCGGCCGCTGTGGCTGCCGGCGGCCAGCACCGTCTGCCCGGCGGCGACCCGTGTGCCGTCCGCCAGCTCCGCGCCCGCCGCCCGCTCGTCCGCGCCCGCGCCGGCCGTCCGCAGCCGTACCGCGAGGCTGCGGTGGAAGCCGACCCCGGCCCGCTCGCAGGCGGTGACCAGCGCCGCGGTCAGCAGCCGCGGGTCCGTCTGGTGGTCGCCGTCGACGCGCAGCCCGCCGCGCACCCCGGGCGCGAGCATCGGCTCCAGGCGGCGGCACTCGCTCCCGCTGAGCCACTCCGCCGCCAGCCCCAGCCGCAGCTGGAAGGCGTGCAGCTCGCGCAGCTGCGCGCGGTCGTCCGCGTCGAACGCGACGCTGAGCGCGCCGCAGCGGCGGTAGCCGATGTCCTGGCCCGACGCCTCGGCCAGCTCGGCCGCGAACGCCGGATAGCGCTCCGCGGCGGCCAGGTTGAGGGCCAGCAGCGCCTCCTCGCCGTAGTGCAGCTCGGTGACGGCGGCCAGCATCCCGGCCGCGACCTGCGCGGCGCCGCCGTCGGGCGCCGGGTCGGCCGCGGCGGCGGTCAGCCCGCGGCGGGCCGCCTGCCAGGCGGTCACCAGGCCGATGACGCCGCCGCCCACGACGAGGACGTCGTACGCGGCGTCCGCCGTGCGGGGCGCGGCGGACGGGCCGGGCGCGGGCGCCGGGGCGGCTGCCGCCGGGGGCGTCGCCGGGATCGCTGTCGGGGGTGTGTCGCGTTGCTGCATGGGCGCGTTCGCCCCTCCCTTCGCCGGCATGACCCGGATCAGGTTCGTACGGTCGGGGGCCGCCAGCCCCCCTCTCAGCCCGGTGCGCCGGGCTCCCGCGAGTTCTTCCGGCCACCCTAACGCCGCGGGCCCGGCGGTGGTAAGAGCGTCGCGGGCCGGCGGCCTGCGCGCGGGGCGCCACGGGCGCGGCATAGGGTGATCGGTGTGACCGACGCTGATCCGGACCCCAGCCCCGCCGGCGCGGCCGGCACCGTCGTCGTCGGCGCCGGCATGGCCGGCGTGCAGACCGCCGTGGCGCTGCGCGAGCAGGGCTACGGGGGCGCCGTCACCCTCGTCGGCGCCGAGCCGCACCGGCCGTACGACCGGCCGCCGCTGTCCAAGGCCGTGCTGCTGGGCAAGGCGGAGGGGTCGGCGTTCGAGGTGGACTTCGCGGAGCACGGCATCGGGCTGCGGCTGGGGCTGCACGTCGACCGGCTGGACACCGCGCGGCGGCTGCTGGTGACGGACGCCGGGCCCGTGCCGTACGAGAACCTGGTCCTCGCCACCGGCGCGGTGCCCGTGCCGCTGCCCGGCGCCCCGGCCGGCGGCGCGCCCGGCGTGTACCTGCTGCGCACCCTCGACGACGCGGCCCGGCTGCGCGGCGTGCTCGCGCGGCGCAGCCGGATCCTGGTGGTCGGCGCCGGCTGGATCGGCGCGGAGCTGACCACCGCGGCGCGCGAGCAGGGCTGCGAGGTGACGGTCGTGGAGGCGGCCGGGCACCCGCTGCCGGGGGCGCTGCCCGCCGAGGTCGCGGCGCCGATGGCCGGGTGGTACGAGGAGAGCGGTGCCCGGCTGCTGACGGGCCGCCGGGTGGAGCGCGTCGGGCACCGGGGCGAGGGCGGCCCGGTCGCGGTGGTCCTCGACGACGGCACGGAGCTGACCGCCGACGCCGTCGTCGTCGGCATCGGCGCCCGGCCGGCCACGGCCTGGCTCGCGGGCTCCGGCGTCGACCTGGGCGGCGACGGGGCGGTGCGGGCCGACGAGCGGCTGCGTACGAACGTGCCCGGCGTCTGGGCCGTCGGGGACTGCGCGTCGTTCCCGTCCGCGCGCTACGGCGAGCGGCTGCTCATCCACCACTGGGACAACGCCCTGCAGGGCCCGGCGACGGTCGCGGCCGACGTCGCCGGGGTGCCGGGCGCGGTGTACGACCCGGTGCCGTACTTCTGGTCCGAGCAGTTCGGCCGCTTCGTGCAGTACGTCGGCCACCACACGGCCGACGACGAGCTGCTGTGGCGCGGCGACCCGCACGGGTCGTCGTGGTCGGTGTGCTGGCTGCGCGCCGGCCGGCTCATCGCGCTGCTCGCCGTGGGCCGCCCGCGGGACCTCACCCAGGGGCGCAAGCTGATCCACGCCTCCGCCGCGCTGGACCGCGACCGGGCCGCCGACGCGGCCGTACCGCTGAAATCGGCCGCGCTGTAACCCGGCGGAATCCGCCCGGCGCGCCGTGCACGCCGCCGGAAGCCGCGCTCACGGGGGCTGTTCTGCGGTGATATGCCTCCCTTTGGCGCTGCCCTGTACCGACCGGCGGCCCGAGATGGCAGGCTGGGGGGCGTGACCGAGATTGATGCGAAGATCGATGCTCTCGTCCCCTCCTGGCTCACCCTTCCCGACGTCGCGGAGAACCTCGGCGTCGAGGTGACCCGCGTCCGGCAGCTGGTCAGGGAGGGCCAGCTGATCGCGGTGCGGCGGGGTGAGAACAACACCCTGCAGGTGCCCGCCGAGTTCATCGGCGAGGGAAAGGTCGTCAAGGGCCTCACCGGCACGCTGACGCTGCTCAAGGACGACGGCTTCAGCGACGAAGAGGCGCTGGAGTGGCTGTTCACGCCCGACCCCTCGCTCCCGGGGACTCCCGCGCAGGCGCTGCGCGAGAACCGCGGGACGGAGGTCAAGCGCAGGGCGCAGGCGCTGGCTGTGTAACCTCGCGGGGCCGGGCGCGCGCACGCGGGCCCGGCCCCGCGACCGTACGAGGGGGGAGCGCCGCATGACGGCCGGAACCGGTGCCCGCGCCACTGCCCGTGCCGCCGGCGATGCCCGCGCGCGGCTCGGCGCCGCGCAGCTGTACCTGTGCACCGACGCCCGTACCCGCCAGGGCGACCTGCCCGAGTTCCTCGACGCCGTGCTGGCCGCCGGCGTGGACATCGTCCAACTGCGCGACAAGGGCATGGAGGCGGGCGAGGAGCTGGCGCACCTGGAGGTGTTCGCCGACGCCTGCCGCCGCCACGGCCGGCTGCTCGCCGTCAACGACCGCGCCGACGTGGCGCACGCCGCCGGCGCCGACGTGCTGCACCTGGGCCAGGGCGACCTGCCGGTGCCCGCCGCCCGCGCGATCCTCGGCGACACGCCCGGCGACGTGCTGGTCGGCCGGTCCACCCACGCCGAGGCGGAGGCCCGGGCCGCGGCCGCGGAGCCCGGCGTCGACTACTTCTGCACCGGCCCGTGCTGGCCCACCCCCACCAAGGCCGGGCGGCCGGCGGCCGGCCTCGGCCTCGTCCGCTACGCCGCCGGGCTGGACACCGACCGCCCGTGGTTCGCCATCGGCGGAATCGACCTCGGAAATCTCGACGAGGTCCTGGCGGCGGGCGCCCGGCGCGTCGTCGTCGTGCGGGCGATCACCGCCGCGGAGGACCCCGGAGCTGCGGCGGGGGAGTTCGCACGGCGGCTGGGCGCTGCCCGGAACGGTGACGTCCGGTAGTCGCCTGGCCGGGTCGGGGTGTCTTGTAGGGGCCCGTAATTCGGCTGTCCGTCTTGGGTCCTGAGGTGACCGGCGGTTAACCTGCCGCGTATGGCCACCGGCATCGCTTCGACCAGGAATGATCGTGCAGTCACCGTCCGTGAGCTGCTCGCGTCCGGCAAGCAGTCGTTTTCTTTCGAGTTCGCCGCCCCGAAGACCGACAAAGGCGAGCGGACCCTCTGGAACGCCGTACGGCGCATCGAGGCCGTACAGCCGACCTTCGTCTCCGTGACCTACGGTGCCGGAGGCTCGTCCCGCGAGGGTACGGTCCGCGCCACCGAGCGCATCGCCACCGACACCACACTCACACCCGTGGCGCACCTCACCGCGGTCAACCACTCCATCGCCGAACTGCGCAACGTCATCGGCCAGTACGCGGGCGCGGGCATCCGCAACATGCTCGCCGTCCGGGGCGACCCCCCGGGCGATCCGATGGGGGAGTGGGTCGCGCACCCGCAGGGGGTGGCGTACGCCGCCGACCTGGTCCGGCTCATCAAGGAGTCGGGCGACTTCTGCGTCGGCGTCGCCGCCTTCCCCGAGATGCACCCGCGCTCCAGCAACTGGGACGCCGACATCCGGCACTTCGTCGACAAGTGCCGCGCGGGCGCCGACTACGCGATCACCCAGATGTTCTTCCACGTCGACGACTACCTGCGGCTGCGCGACCGGGTCGCCGCCGCCGGCTGCACGACGCCGATCATCCCGGAGATCATGCCGGTCACCCACGCCCGGCAGATCCAGCGGTTCGCCGAGCTGAGCGGGGCCACCTTCCCGCCGGCGCTCGCGGACCGGGTTCTCGCGGTCGAGGACGACCGCGCCGCGGTACGCTCCATTGGCATCGAGTACGCCACGGACATGTGCGAGCGCCTGCTGTCCGAAGGCATCCCCGGACTGCACTTCATTACGCTGAACCACTCCACGGCAACGCTGGAGATCTACCAGAACCTCGGGCTGCACCGGCGGTCCTGAGGGCAGGCACCACCAAGCGGGGGCGGAAGAGAGGCACGTTATGGGCGACCTGGCCTGGCTGGTGCTCTACGCCGCATTCGGGGTTGTCGCGCTGTGGCTGCTCTGGGAAGTGCTGATGCAGTACAAGGCCCCGCTGCGCTGGCGGGCGCTGGCCTTCGCCGGCTTCCTCTGCGTGGTGCTCGGCGTCCTCATGCCCTCGCGCGTCGTGATCGGGCTGGGCGCGGTGGTGTTCGCGATCGGGCAGTTCAAGGTCACGCTCTCGTACCGCAGCGGCTTCTCCCGCGGCTGGGCGGTGCGGAGGCGCGGGGCGCCCGAGGACGCCGAGGACGGGTACGACGACGGGTATGACGACGGGCAGGACGCAGCCGCGTACCCCGGGGAGCAGCGGTACGGCGAACCGGCGTACGACGGCCCGGCAGGGCCGCCGGAGCGCGCCGGCGGCTACCCGGGGTACGAGCCCGCGTCCGCGCCGTCCGCGCCCGCGGCGCAGGAGCAGACCGCCCAGTTCCCGGCCTACGACGACGAGCAGGCGCTGGCGGCGGCCGCCGCCCCCGCGCAGCAGCAGACGTACGCCGGCGGCTACGACGCGTACGGCACCGGGGCCGGCTACGACTCCGGCAGCTACGTGACCACCCCCTACGACAGCGCCGCCTACGACACCGGCGGGTACGCCACCGCCCCCTACGACAGCGCCGCCTACGACACCGGCAGCCACGCGACCACCTCCGGCTACGAGGCCGGCGGCTACGCCACGAACGGCACCGGGATGAACGGATACGGGCAGGACCAGCAGATATACCCGGATACCGGCGGCTACGGCACCGAGCACCAGTACGCCGGATACGACACGGCCGCCCCCGGCCCCGCCGGGTACGCGGACCCCTACGGCGGCGCGGAGTACGCCACGCCGGCCGCGCCCCCGCCGTACTACGACTCCACCCAGGGCGGCCACGAGCCGTACGACACCGGCGGCGGCTACCCCGCCTACGACCAGCAGCAGTACGCGCAGTACGCCGAGGGATACGACACCGGCCGGCAGCCGGCGTACGGCCAGGAGGACTACGGGACGCCGGCCGGGGGCGTCTGGATGCCGCAGCAGCGCGACGCGGACCCGCTGGCCGCCGAGGACCCGTACGCCCAGCAGCAGGGCTACCGGGACTACGAGCAGCAGTACCGCTACTAGGGCCTGTCGTCAATCTCGCGTCGTTCGCCCGCAGGGCGGGCGGCGCGGCGTCTGGTGCGTGCGATCGCAAGGCGGAGGGTCGACCGCATAGTGGGCCTATTCGGTCGATCCCGACAACGCAGCTGGGGGCACCGCCCACGCGCGCGCAGCGCGCAGTGGGGGAGTGCGTGCCAGGCGTCGCGCCGCAGACGGGAGATTGACGACAGGCCCTAGCACCCCGTACGGGACGCGGCGGGGCCACCGGCCGTCATCGGGAGCCGCGGAACTCCGCACCCTCCGTGATCAGCCCGGCGACCAGGGCCCCCGACATCCCCGCGTGCGCCAGCCCGCCGCCCGGGTGCGACCAGCCGCCGACCGCGTAGAGGCCCGGCACGCCGGTCGTGTTCGGCCGCGGCAGGTACGCGCCGCCGGCCCCGGCGAGCGCGGGCCCCATCACCGCGCCGCCCGGCGCCCCGGTCTCGGCGGCGGTGTCCGCGGGCGTACGCACCTCGCGCCACAGCACCCGCTCCGCGAGCCCCGGCACCGCGCGTTCTGCCGCCGCCACCATCCGGTCGGCGAACTCCTCCGCCGCCTTCTCCCCGCCGACCGCGCCCGCGCCGCCCGCCGTCCACGCCCCGGCCGGGAGCACGGCGGTCAGCGTCACCGCCTCGTGCTCCGCGTCCGGGCGCTGCGCGGGGTCGTCGGGGCGCAGCACGGCGACGGTCGGCACCGCGGGCGCGGGCTCTGCGCCGTCGAAGATCCAGGCCGGCTCACGGGCCGCCGCCGGGGAGTGCACGACCGTGCGGTGCACGGCGTCCCCGTCCCGCGCGCCGCGCAGCGCCAGGCACACGGTCGCCCGCGCGGGCACGGCCCGCGCCGCGCCCGGCGGCTCCTGCGCC
>NZ_BAAAPF010000279.1:0-9395 GCF_039531005.1 Streptomyces synnematoformans | reverse complement strand
CTCGCCCGCCGGGTGCGGCGGCCCGCCGCCGCGCTGCCCGCCTCCGACGACCGGGTCCTGGACCGCGGCGTCGCCGGCCCCGCCCGCGGGGCCGTCCGGCTCGCCCGCGGCGTCGACCGCCGGCTGGAGGGTGCGGGCGACGGCGCGGTCGTGGGCGTCGGGGCCGCGGGCCGCGCGCTCGGCCGGCTCGCCCGCCGCCCGCAGACCGGCCAGCTGCACACCTATCTCGCCCAGGCCGTCGCGGCCTTCACCGTCCTCGCCGCCGTCTTCGTCCTCGTGAGGTGACCCCCCTCGTGCTCACGGCCATCGTCTTCCTCCCGGCCGCCGCGGCGGCCGGGCTGCTGTGCCTGCCGCGCGCCGCCGGGCGCCGGGTCGTCCTGACGGTCTGGACGGCGGCGTCCGGCGCCGTGCTCGCGCTGACCGTCGCGCTCTGGGCGGGCTACGAGCACGGCGGCGGTATCCAGTACGAGACGCACGTCCGCTGGATCCCCGGCGCCGGCGTCGGCTACCACGTCGGCGTCGACGGCCTGTCGCTGCCGCTGCTGGCCCTGACCGCCGTGCTCTTCCCGGCCTGCGCGCTGTACGCGCTTCGCGAGACCCGCCGGGTGCGGGAGTTCGCCGCCCTGTTCCTCCTCCTGGAGACCACCTGCCTCGGCCTGTTCGCCGCGCTCGACCTCATCCTCTTCTTCGTCTTCTTCGACCTGTCGATCGTGGCGATGTACTTCGTCATCGCGGGCTGGGGCCACGCGGGCGCCGCGCGCGCCGCGCAGAAGTTCTTCCTCTACACCTTCTCCGGCTCGCTCGCGCTGCTCCTCGGCTTCATCGGCCTGTACCTCGCCGCGGACCCGCACACCTTCGACATCGTCGCGCTCTCCGCGGCGGACCCGCTGGCCGGAAGGTCCGGCTACGGCGCCCTCGTGCTGCTGGCGGTCGGCCTCGGCCTGGCCGTCAAGACGCCCACGGTGCCGTTCCACACCTGGCTGCCGCCGGCGCACACGGAGGCCCCGGCGGCCGGCTCGGCGATCCTGGCCGGGGTGCTGCTGAAGATGGGCACGTACGGCTTCCTGCGCATCGCCATGCCGCTGCTGCCGGGGGCGTGGCGCACGTACGCGCTGGTCTTCGTCGTCACCGGCGTCGTCTCCGTGCTCTACGGGGCGCTGGTGGCCCTGGCGCAGACCGACTTCAAGCGCATGATCGCGTACACCTCCGTCAACCACATGGGCTACGTCCTCCTGGCCGTCGGCGCCGCCGCCGCGCTGGGCGCGGACACCGCCGACGCGCGCCGGCTGGCCGTGACCGGAGCCACGTACCAGATGGTCAGCCACGGCCTGCTGACCGGCGCGCTGTTCCTGCTCGCCGGCGCGCTCCACGAGCGTGGCCGCACCTACGCCATGGACGCCTACTCCGGCGTCGCCGCCCGCGCGCCGGTCCTCGCCGCGCTCACCGGCGTCGCCGTCTTCGCCTCGCTCGGGCTGCCGGGCTTCTCCGGCTTCGTCGCCGAGTTCCAGATCCTGGCCGGCAGCCTCGGCCCGCGCCCGGTGGCGACCGCGCTCGCCGCGCTCGGCATCCTGCTGACCGCCGCGCTGCTCGTGCGCGCGCTGCAGCGCGTCTTCCTCGGCCCGCTGCGGCTGCCCGACAGCCCCGGTACGCCGCGGCCGTTCCCCGACCTCCGCGCCCACGAAGTGGCGTCGATCGTGCCGCTGCTGGCCCTCGCCGTCGTGCTCGGCGTCTTCCCGCGCTTCGTGCTCGACGTCATCGAGCCGTTCTCGCGCACCGTGCTGGAACTCGTCGCCCGATGAACGCGACGACGACGGCCGGCACGGCCCTCACCGCGGCGGGCGGCATGGACGAGAACCCGCTCGACCTGCTGCCCGAAGCCCTCCTCGCCGCCTCAGCCGTGCTCGGCCTGCTGCTCGGCTCCTGGCTGCCGCGGCACCGGCAGTGGCCGGTCGCCGCCCTGGGGGCGGCGGCGTGCGCCGCGGGGATCGCGGCGGCCGTCCACCGGGCCGCCGTCGCGGACGGGCCGGAGCCCGCGTTCGACGGCGCCTTCGCCGTCGACGCCGTGACGTCGACGGTCCGCGTCGTCATCCTCGCCGGCACCCTCGTCGTGCTGGTCCTCGGCCGCGCCGCGTTCCGGGCGGACGCGCGCGAGAGCGAGTTCTTCGTCCTCGTCCAGCTCACCGCCCTCGGCGCCCTGATGCTGGCCGGTGCGCAGGACCTGCTGCTGCTCGCCGCCGCCTACCTGCTGGCGAGCGTGCCCGCGTACACCCTGGCGGGCTTCCGCAAGGACGCGCCCGGCACCGAGGCGGCGCTGAAGTACTTCGTCACCGGTGCCCTCCTCGGCGCCGTCCTGCTCGCCGGCATCACCCTGCTGTTCGCGGCGGGCGGGGCCAGCGCGTACCCGAGGCTCGGCGACGAACTGCCCGGCGCCCCGGCCGGTCTCGTGACCGCCGGCACCGTGGGGGTGCTGGCCGGGCTGCTGTTCAAGGCCGGCGGCGTGCCCGGCCACTTCTGGGTGCCCGACGCCGTCCAGGGCAGCAGCCCGGCCGCCGCCGCGCTGCTCACCACCCTGCCCAAGGCGGGCGCGCTGGCCGCGCTCTACCGGCTGGCCGCGGTGCCGCTCGCCGGCACGCGAGCGCCCTGGGACGAGCTGATCGCCGTGCTGGCCGCCGCGTCCATGACGCTCGGCAACCTCGCCGCGTTCTTCCAGACCGACGTCCGGCGGATGCTCGCCTACTCCACCGTCAGCCAGGTCGGCTACCTGCTCCTGCCCGTCGCGGTGGCCACCCGCTCCGGCGCGGCCCAGCCGGCGCTGCTGTACTACCTCGCCGCGTACGCGCTGACGAACCTCGGCGCCTTCGCCGTCGTCTGCGCCCTGCCGCACGCCCGCGCTCCCGCCGACTACCGCGGCCTGCTGCGGGCCCGCCCCGCCCTCGCCGTCAGCTTCGCCGTCTGCCTCCTCGGCCTGCTGGGCACGCCGCCCACCGCGGTCTTCCTCGGCAAGCTGGAGGTCTTCACCGCGGCCGTCGACGGCGGCTACGCCTGGCTCGCCGTCGTCGCCGCGGCCAACACCGTCGCCTCCCTCTTCTACTACCTGCGCTGGATCCATCCGGCCGTCTCCGCCGGGCCCCGCCCCCACCCGGTCGTCCGGCCCGCGGCCCGGACGGCGTACGCCGCCGCGGCGGCCTCCGTCGTCCTCGGCGTCACCGCGGGCCCGGTCCTGGCGCTGCTCGACGGGCCGCTCACCCGCTGACCGGGGACCCGCGGCGGTGCGCCGGGGGCGCGGCGCGCTACGTGAAGCGCAGCCTGCCGTTCCGGGCCACGCACAGGGTCAGGAACGCCTGGCCGGCCATGGCGCCGATGCGGTGCTCGCGGCCGTAGTACGTGTTCTCCCCGGACGCCCCGTACGTGCGGCCGTCGTCGAAGCGGGCCATCAGCCGCAGCTGCTCCTCGTTGTGCAGCCGCTCCCACCTGGCCGCGGCCGGGTCGATGCCGGTGTCCTGGGCCGTCAGGGAGACCAGGAGGTCGAAGTTGCCGAAGTAGAAGGGGAAGTGGGTGCCCCAGTCGTTGCCCTCGGGGTAGTGGATCTCGCCGCTGCCCGGCTGGTAGATCGTCTTCGCGGTGCCGCCGGGGACGGGGAAGGGCTTGTCGACCAGGGCGGAGTAGACGCGGGTGATGTTGTGCAGGGCCGCCCGGGGCGCGCTGCGGCCCGCGAGGCCGTAGACGAACCCCTCGTAGAGGCTCTGGTCGAAGGCGACCATGTAGAGCGGGTGCAGGATGTGGTGGTTGTCCAGGGTGCCGTCGTCGGCGATGTTGGTGCCCTGCAGCCAGGTGGACAGCTCGATGCCGTTGACCGTCTCGTCGCCGGTGAGGTCGGCGGGGCAGGCGGCGGCGGCCAGGAGCAGTTCGACGTTGCGGCGCGCCCAGGCGGGGGCGTGCGGGTGGCCGGGCATCATGGCCTCGGCCAGGGAGAGCACGGCGGCGCTCCAGTTGTCCTCCTCGGCCTTGCTGTCGCCGGGGGTGACGGCGGTGCCGTCGCGGCGCCTCTCGTAGAGCTGGTGGCCGGAGGTGCCGACGAGGTGGACGTCGTCGCCGGTGGTCAGCCGGTCCGCCTCCCAGGCCGTCATCGCGGCGAGGTGGCCGCGCTCCCGGTCGTCCAGCTCGTCCCAGAACAGCCAGCCGGCGAGCGCCGTGTAGTACGCCCACAGCGCGGTCTGCCACCCGTTGCCCCAGCGGGTGGCGGGGTCGTCGTTGCTGGCCAGGTGCCGGGCCGCGAGGGTGCGGACGAGGTTGCGGGTGCGGACGGCGGCGTTGGCGGCGGAGAGGTCGCGCGGGTCGTACACGCCGGTGGCCAGGGCGGTGGTGGCGGCGACGGCGGCCATGGCGGGAAGGCGGATCGCGCGCTCGTCGGTGCCGCGGAGGTCGATGTAGCCGTCCGGGAGGTACGTGCGGTAGGTCGCCGCGTACCAGGGGCCGATGAGGTAGCGCGCGCTGCCCGCCAGGATCGCCCGGATCCGCCGCCCGGCGGCGTCCCTCGCGCGGTACCGACGGAGCGGACCCCGGTCGACGGGCACCACCGCGCCCGCGGCGCCGCCGCCGGCGCCGCGCGCGCTGGCCGGGAGGCCGAGGGCCGAGGCCGCGCCGAGCACGGCCGAGGCGCCGAGGAGATGACGGCGGGACAGACGGGGCGAAGAGGTCATCCGGCGCTCCTGGGGTCCGTGAGGTGGTGGGCCTCCGCTGGATTCTCACGTGGGAACGCCGTTTGGCAAGGGGTTGCGCAGGAGGCGGTCCGCCCCGCCGGGTGCGGCGGCCGGCGGGGCGGGCCGGCCGGCCGCACTCGGGGTCGAGGACGCGTCGCAGGTCAGCCGATCTTGACGACCTGGCCGTCGGTGGCCTGGCCGCGGGGCCACATCTGGGAGTTGTTGGCCACGTAGACGGAGCCGTCCGGGCCCGCCAGGAAGCCGTGCGGGGCGAGGAGTTCGCCCTCGGCCAGCGTGGTGCGGGTGCCGTCCTCGGCGATCTGGATGACGTCGCCCTCCGGGTCGCCGGTCCACGGCATGCCGGTGGTGGCCATCTCCGTGACGTAGAAGTCGCCGCCCGTGCCGAAGCCGCAGCCGGTGATGGTGCTGAAGCCGGACTGCCAGACCTCCCAGTCGCCGACGTCCGGGTCGTAGCGGTAGACGTTCGCCGCCGTGCCCGAGTTGCCGTAGCCGGTGAGCTGGCCCATGTACAGCGCGCCGTCCGGGCCGGTGTCGATGCACGTGGGCACCGCGTCGGTGCCGGCCGGGGTGTACGGCATGAAGTCGAGGACCTCGACGTGGCCGCGGCGGTCGATGGAACTGAGCGTGTTCGACGCGGAGTCGATCACGTAGAGCCCGCCGCCGGGCTTGGGGGTCATGTCGTAGACGTTGGCGTCGAAGCCGGGGTGCTCGAAGTACTCCGGGTGGTTCTCCTGCATCCAGCGGTAGTTGACCTCGCCGGGGTTGGCCTTCACCACGGCGTGCCCGTGGGTGATGTCGATCAGTGCGCCGTACTGCCTCTTGAGCTTCCGCTCCAGCCTGTTGGGCACCCACGACGGCACGCCGTAGGGCGAGCCCGGCGCCAGCACGTACAGCCGGCCGTCGAGGTACTTCACGCCGTTGGGGCCGACGGACTCGCCGGTGTTGAAGTTCGACGGCAGGCCCGTGACGATGCGTTCCGGCGTGCCCGAGGACACGTCGGCGACCGTTCCCCGCAGGCCGAAGCAGGCCAGGGAGTCGAGGTCGGGGCCGGCGCACGCGCCGCCCGGGGTGCCGGCCTCCGCGACCAGCAGGCGGCCGTCGGGGCCCCAGGTCAGGCTGCGCGGCTCGTGCAGCCCGCTGGCCACCACCGTGACCGGGGCGTCGGCGGTGAGGGTGCCGGAGCCGCCCGGCCCGCCCGCAGCGTACGCGGCTTCGGCGACCGGGCTCGAGGAGCCCACTCCGCCGCCGGCCAACGCCAGCGCCAGCGCCGCCGCGGCCAGTAACCGGCTCTTGCTGAGGCCTCTCATTCGCTCTCCGTTTCTCCGCTACGAGATGACAGTTGCGCGGGGGTCGTCCCGGGACCTCGTGGGAGAGCGGAGAAGGGGGGATCGCGTACGGCCACCGTGGCGGCGTCGGCGCTCCGCACCTCCGCGAGCAGCCCGGGGTCCGTGGCCGAAAGTTTCGTTCATCCTTCTTGCCGTGCTCTTGGCGGCGGCTTGGCGTTGATCATTTGTGCGGGAACATCCGGAATGTTACCCGCGGTTGGCCCGCGAAGACCCGGCGGAGGGCGTCGCCCGCCCCGGCGGCGCGGCGCGGGGGAGAGGACGGGGGGTGGAGGTTCGTACAGGCTGAATTGCGCCACACGCGCAGCGGGGACGTCCCGCCCGCGGAGCGCGCCCCGCGGGCGCCGCTCGCGCGCGGCTGGAAAGAATGTCGCCGAGCGGTGCCGGATCCGTGGACCGGCGTGCGTGGCACCGGTGAGAGGGCACCCGCCGGGGGGCCCGGGAAAGGAAATGACCATGAAGCTGACGACCGTCACGAACGTCTCCGTCGACGGAGTGATGCAGGGCCTCGGCGGGGCGGACGAGGACCGCAGGGGCGGGTTCGAGCGCGGCGGCTGGGCGCTGCCGCTGTTCGGGGGCGAGGCCGAGACGTACCTCGGCGAGGTGTACCGGCGCGCCGGCGCGTTCCTCTTCGGCCGCAGGACCTACGAGATCTTCGCCGGCTCCTGGGGCACGATGCCGGACCCCGACGACAACCCCATCGCGGGACCGCTCAACCGGCGGCCCAAGTACGTGGTGTCGCAGACGCTCACCGAGCCGCGGTGGGCGGGCACCCGCGTCCTGTCCGGCGACGTCGCGTCCGCCGTCCGGGAGCTGAGGGCCGGTGGCGACGGGGAACTGCAGGTGCACGGCAGCGGCCGGCTGGTCCGCACGCTGCTCGCGGACGGCCTGGTCGACGAGATCACCCTGTTCACCTATCCGGTCGTCGTCGGCCAGGGCACCCGGCTGTTCCCCGGCAGCGGGCCCGACGCCGCGCTCGACCTGGCGGACTTCCGGGCCTTCCCGGGCGGTGTCACGGTCCACGTCTACCGGCCCGCCGGCCGTCCGCGGTACGCCGGCGCGGACGCCGGCCCGGATCCCACGCCCCGCCGGCCCTAGCGGGCGACCCTGCCGTCCTCGATGCGGGTCTGGCCCAGGGGCGTCGCGTCGCGGAACTCCGGGAGCGTCATGGGCTTGTCGTAGAGGAAGAAGCTCTGGTTGCTGCCGATGGTGAACTCGATGTACGCGCCGGTGGTGGCGTCGAAGCCGTAGTACGCGCTGCACTGGCTGCCGGAGTAGTAGACGCCGTCCATGCCCGGTGCCGTCTTGGTCACCATGCCGGTGTTGGAGGAGTCGACCTCCTCCGGCGGGGTGAGCATCGCGCAGTACGAGACCGGCAGCCCCTCCAGGACGAAGTACCCGTACTCGCCGTTGGCGTTCTGCAGGTAGACGTACGACAGCTTCCCGGGCTTCTCCCAGGTGTCGACCCACTTGTTGATGGTCTCCCGGGTCGGCGAGTACCGCATCGCCTCCGCCGGCTGCCGCTTGACGAGCCGGTCGTAGCCGGACTGCTTCGTCCGCGACTCCTGGGCCTGGGAGGAGTCGTCCGTGCAGGCCGCCGCGGTGAGGGCGAGGGTCGCGGTCGCGGCGAGGGCGGTGAGGATGCGGGTCAGGCGGCGCACGTGGTCTCCTTCACGTCGGTGCTCAGCTCGGCGGGCAGCCCGGCGTCCTTGAACGCCTTGCGGTGCTCCTGCCGGGACTTGGCGTTGTAGTCGTGGACCAGCTCGGACCGCGTCGCGCGGAGTGCGCCGAGGGAGGTGTTGATCTGCTCGGTGCGGTAGGCGGACGGGTCGGTGTCCAACTCGTCGCGGAGCGCGTCGATCTCGCCCTCCTTCGTCTGCACCGCCGCGCACAGCTCGAAGAACTCCTCGTACGTGGAGATGCGGAACTCGCCCGAGCCCACGGTGCGGTCGCGGGCCTCGGCTTCGCCCCGGAAGGGCGCGGTGGACCAGGACGCGCCGCCCCAGACGAAGACGCCCGCGACGTAGACCAGGGCGAGCAGCACGATCCCGGCGATCGTGTACCGCACCGCGCGGCCGGCTTCGGCGAACACTCGGGAGTCGGTGGGCACGGGGACCTCCTCGCGGTCGGGGCGCGGACGGCGGCCGGGCCGGGGGCCCGGCGCTGCACGGCCGCGACACGGGCACTCCGGCCGGCCGGCGCGGGGTGTCTGTCGTACGGTCGGCGGGCGACCCGTACGGTCCGTGTCCGCCCGGTCGCCGACGCCTGACTCTTTGTACCGCGGGGGTCTCGGTACCCCTCCCGAGTACGCGTCCGGGCGACGGCGGCCCCCGCTCCCCGCCGGCGTCCGCGCCGTCCGCGGAACCCGCGGCACGCACGGTCCGCCGGACCCGCGCCGGTCCGCCGAAATCCGCCTATCAGACCGCGCATCATTCCTTCGAGTGCTATATGCCGCCAGATGCGGGAACGGGCCACTCGCGCTGGCACGATGATCCACATCTTCCTCCCCCCCGGGCCGGAGTGCCCGAAGCCACCGTTCTCCAGCAGAGGTTGCCGCCACCAGCAGGAGGTACGTCCTTGTCCCACAGCCAGGTCTCCGCAGAGCACGGCGGCGCCGAGGCGCCGCCCCCCGACGATCCGCCCGGCGGGCCGGCGGACACCCTGCCGGTGACGGCGGGGCAGCGGGAGGTGTGGCTGGCCGAGCAGCGCTCCCCGCGGCTCGGCCCGTCGCTGCGGCTCGGGGAGTACCTGGAGATCGCCGGGCCGGTGGAGCCGGGCCTGTTCGAGACGGCGCTGCGGCAGGTCGTCGGCGAGGCCGACGCGCTGCGGGTGCGGCTGGTGCCGGGTGCGGACGGCCCCGTACAGGTGGTGGAGCGCGAGCTGCCGTGGCGGCTCGCCTTCGTCGACGTCAGCGGCGCGCCGGACCCCGAGGCGGCCGGGCGGGAGTGGGTCGGCGCCGACACGGCCCGGCCCCTGGACCTCGCGGCGGGGCCGCTGTTCAGCTTCGCGCTGCTCAAGCTCGCACCGGACCGGTTCTGGTGGTACCACACGTACCACCACGCGGCCGTCGACGCGTTCGGCTACGCGCTCGTGGCCCGCCGTGTCGCCGAGGTGTACACGGCGCTGGTCCGCGGCCGGGACGCCGGCCCCTCGCCCTTCGGCCCGCTGGCGGCGCTGGTCCGCGCCGACCGGGAGTACCAGCGGTCCGCGGACCGGGACGCGGACCGGACGTACTGGACCCGGCAGTTGGCCGGCTGGACGCCCGGCGCCGCGCCCGCGGCACCCCCGGCGGACGGGGCGGACGCGGGGGACGGGGCCGACGGGAGCGCGC
>NZ_BAAAPF010000278.1:0-9427 GCF_039531005.1 Streptomyces synnematoformans | reverse complement strand
CCGGCCGCCGGGAGGGCCGCCGAGGTCAGCGGAAGCAGCAGCGCGGCGGCCACGGCGGGCGTCGCCCAGGGTCGTCTTCGCAGGTTCACCCGCGTGCGGGTGGCGGGGGTGGCAGGCAACGGTGCTCCTCAGCTGGATGAAGGACGAGGATAGGCGCGTGCGGTGCGTATCAGGGGTACCGACTGGCCGAGGCAGCCGTCAATCCCTTCCAGCGGCCAGAAAGTTGCACGTCAGCCCGCCTGCCGCGGAGCAGCGCGGCGGCACTGGTCCAGACCGGTGTCGCCGCCCGCCCGCGGCTCGCTGCCGCGACCGCCCCCCGTACGGCCGCCGGGCCAACCCGCCCGGTCGCCCGGCGGCCGGTCAGGGGACCCGGCGGCGCCGGGCGAGCCAGGTCAGCGCGACGACGACCAGCACCAGGAAGCCGCCGCTGACGACCTGCTGGTAGGCGGAGTCGAGCGAGCCGATCTGGTTGATGACGTTCTGGATCACCTTCAGCAGCAGCACGCCGACCAGCGAGCCGCCGACGAAGCCCATGCCGCCGGAGAGCAGCGTGCCGCCGATGACGACGGCGGCGATGGCCTCCAGCTCCATCCCGTAGCCGAGGATGGTCACGCCGGAGTCGAGCCACGCGGCGTTCAGCGCGCCGGCGAAGCCGGCGAGCAGCCCGTTGAGGGTGTAGACCAGCGTCTTGGTACGGGCCACGGGCGCGCCCATCAGCGCGGCGGCGTCCTCGTTGCCGCCGACGGCGTAGACGTGCTGGCCGAAGCGGGTGCGGCGCAGCACGACACCGCCGGCGACGAAGAGCGCGGCGGTGATCCACACGGGTGCGCCGATGCCGAGCAGCTTGCCCTGGCCGAGGTCGGCGAAGAACGAGCCCTCGGCCACGAGGTAGGTGTTGGCGCCCTCGTCGGTGAGGGCCAGCATCAGGCCGCGGGCGCCGAGCATGGCGGCGAGCGTGACGATGAACGGCGCGAGCCGCAGCCGGGCCACGAGCAGCCCGTTGACCAGGCCGATGAGCCCGCAGACGGCCAGCGGCAGCAGCAGCGCCACCACGGTGCCGTGGCGCGAGCCCCAGGCGGCGAGCACGCCGCCGAGCACGAAGACCGAGCCGACGGACAGGTCGATGCCGCCGGTGACGATGACGAAGGTCATGCCCAGGGCGACGATGGCGAGGAAGGCGGAGGAGACCGCCATGTTCTCGACGTTGCCGGTGGTGGCGAAGGAGTCGAAAGACAGCGAGGCGACGGCAGCGATCGCGATCAGCGCGACCAGCGCGCCGTGCTGCTGCGCGAGCGCGCTCAGCCGGTCGCCGCGGCCGTCGCCGGCCGGCTCGCCGGCGTCGTACGCGACGTGCCGGCCGGTGGCGGTCTCGTCTTTCACGACGGTCACCGCTTCCCCCTCTCCCGTGCGGCGGACTGCTCGCCGCAGCGGCCGACCGCGGTCCGCCCGTCGTGCGGCGTCACCGCACCGGCCCGGTTGCGGACCGCGGGCCCATCCTGCCGAGGCCTCACCGCTTCCCCCTCTCCCGTGCGGCGTAGACGGCGAGGATGATCACCACGGCCTGGGCGATCTGCGTCCACGACGGTTCCAGGTCGTGCTTGATCAGGGTGGCCGTCAGCAGCTGGATCAGCACCGCGCCGGCCACCGTGCCGCCGATGCGGACCCGGCCGCCGGTCAGCGGCGTGCCGCCGACCACCACGGCGGTGATGGCCGACAGCTCCATCAGGTTGCCCAGCGAGGTGGGGTCGCTGGCCGAGAGCCGGGCGGTGGCCAGGAAGCCGGCGACCGCGGCGAGCACGCCGGAGGCGACGTACACCACGATCAGCACCCGGCGCACCGGCAGCCCCGCGAGCCGGGCCGCGGGGCGGCTGTCGCCGATGGCGAGCAGCTGCCGGCCGAAGGTGGTGCGGCGGACGACGAAGCCGACGACGACCGCGAGCGCCGCCGCGATCAGCACCACGTACGGCACGCCGGCGAACTCGCCGGAGCCGAGGGTGGCCATGCCCGGGTCCCGGATGTCCTCCAGCTGCGGCAGCAGCACCAGCGCCAGGCCCCGGGCGCCGACCATCAGCGCGAGGGTGGCGACGATGGGCTGGACCCCGATGAACGCGATGAGCGAGCCGTTGACCAGGCCGACCGCGGCGCCGCCCACGACGGCGACGATCAGCGCGACCCACGGCCCGTACCCCATGTAGAGCGCGAGCAGCGAGGTGGACAGGGCCATGACCGAGCCGACCGACAGGTCGACGCCCTCGCTGCCGATGGCCAGCGCCATGCCGAGCGCGACGATGACGACGGGGGCGACCTGGACGGCCTGGGTGCGGAAGTTCTCGGCGGACAGGAAGTTCGGCGTGAAGGCGATGTTGACGAGCAGCAGGAGGGCGACGCCGAGGTAGACGCCGTACTCCTGCAGCCAGCGCAGCACCCGCTCGCGGTCGGCGGGCAGCGCGCGGCGCAGCGTGAGGTCAGCCACGGCCGCCCTCCTTTCCGGGCCCGGCCGCTCCGGCGCCCGGCCCGGCGGCGGCCGCGATGGCCTCCATGAGCCGGTCCTCGGTGACGTCGTCGCCGGTCAGCTCGCCGACCACGGCGCCGTCCCGGAGCACCACGACGCGGTCGGACCCCTCGATCAGCTCCTCCACGTCGGAGGAGATCAGCAGCACGCCGAGGCCGTCCTCGGCGAGTTCGTCGACGAGCTTCTGCACCTCGGCCTTGGCACCGACGTCGATGCCGCGGGTCGGCTCGTCCAGCAGCAGCACCTTGGGCTGCATGGCGAGCCAGCGGGCCAGCAGGACCTTCTGCTGGTTGCCGCCGGACAGTTCGCCGACCTTCTGGTGGGTGCTGGCGGCCTTGATACGCAGCCTGCTGACGAAGGTGTCGACGACGGCGTCGATCCGGGCCTCGGAGACCAGCCCGTAGCGGGACATGCGCGGCAGCGCGGCCAGCGCGATGTTCTCGCGGACCGACAGCCCCGGCACGATGCCCTCCGACTTGCGGTCCTCCGGCAGCAGGCTGACGCCGGCGCGGATCGCGGCCGGCGTGGACCCGGTGCGTACGGGTACGCCCGCGACGGTGACGCGGCCGGCGCCCAGCGGCAGGGCGCCGGCGATGGCCTTGGCGGTCTCGGTGCGGCCGGAGCCGAGGAGCCCGCCGAGGCCGACGACCTCGCCGGGGCGTACGTCGAGGGAGACGTCGTGCAGCTCGTGCCGGCGTGTCAGGCCCGCGGCGCGCAGCACCGGTTCCGCGCCGGCCCGGCCCTCGTGGTGGCCGCCGGAGAACTTGGTCGTACCCTCGGCGCTCACCTCGCCCATCTCCCGGCCGAGCATGAGGGAGACCAGCCGGAGCCGGTCGAGGCCGGCGAGCGGGCCGGTGTGCACGACGCGGCCGTCGCGGAGCACGGTGACGGCGTCGCAGACCGCGTACAGCTCGTCGAGGCGGTGGCTGACGTAGACGACGGCGACGCCGTCGGCGCGCAGCCGGTCGATGACGCCGAAGAGGGTGTCGACCTCGCGGGGTTCGAGGGAGGAGGTGGGCTCGTCCATGACGACGACGTCGGTCCGGCCGGCCGCGGAGACGGCGCGGGCGAGGGCGACCATCTGCTGGGCGCCGACGCCGAGTTCGGCGAGCGGGCGGCGGACGTCGACGCGGACGCCGTAGTCGAGGAGCATGCGCGCGGCCTCGCGGTGCATCCGGCCGAAGTCGATGAGGCCGCCGCGGCGGCGCGGCTCGCGGCCGAGCAGGAGGTTGCGGGCCACGCTCATCACCGGGATGAGGTTGACCTCCTGGTAGATGGTCGAGATGCCGGCCTGCTGGGCGGCGAGCGGGGTGGCGAAGGACGCCGGCTCGCCGCGGTAGGTCAGCTCGCCCTCGTCGGGCCGGTAGACGCCGGTGAGGACCTTGATGAGGGTGGACTTCCCGGCGCCGTTCTCGCCGACGAGGGCGTGCACCTCGCCGGCGCGGGCGGTGAAGTCGACGCCGTCCAGGGCGAGGACGCCGGGGAAACGCTTGGTCAGGTCGCGTACCGCGAGGACTCCGGGGCCGGCGGGGCGCTCCGCCGCGCCGGCCGGGCCGGCGGGCGGGGCGGGCCCGTCCGGCGCGGGCCGCCCGGCCGGTTCGTTCGCTGCGGCCATCGGCGTCAGTACGCCTTGCCGAGGTCCGCCTCGGCCTCGTGCCCGGTGTACTCGCTGTCCTCGATCACGAGGTCCTGACCGACCTCCTCGCCCTTGGTGAAGGCGTCGAGGGTCTCGAACGCCAGCGGGCCGAAGCGCGGGTTGGACTCGATCACGGCGTCGATCGAGCCGTCGACGATGCCCTGGACGGCGTTGCGGGTGCCGTCGATGGTGACGATCTTGACCGCGCCGGGCTCCTTGCCCGCGCCCTTGAGGGCGGTGACGGCGCCGAGGCCCATCTCGTCGTTCTCGGCGTAGATCCCGGTGATGTCGGGGTTGGACTGGATGAGCTGCTCGGTGACCTGCTGGCCCTTCTCGCGGACGAACTCGCCGGTCTGCTCGAAGACGATCTCCATCTCCGGGGCCTTCTCGGCGATGCGGTCCTTGAAGCCCTTCGTGCGCTCGGTGGTGACGTTGTTGCCGGGCGCGCCCAGCAGGATGGCGATCTCGCCCTTGCCGCCGGTGGCCTCGACCATCTTGTCGGCGGCCCGCTTGCCCTGCTCCGTGAAGTCGGAGCCGATGAAGCTCACGTAGTCCTTGCACGGCTCGGCGTTGATCTTCCGGTCGATGGTGACGATCGGGATCTTCTTGTCCGCGGCGGACTTCAGCACCGGGTCCCAGCCGTCGGAGTTCAGCGGGGCGATGACCAGCAGGTCGGCGCCCTTGGAGATGAGCGCCTGCACGTCGCTGATCTGCTTGGAGAACTGCGACTGGGCGTTGGCGGTGAGCAGCTCGACGCCGCGCTTGCCGGCCTCGTCCTTGATGGAGGCGGTCTCGGCGATGCGGAAGGGGTTGGCCTCCTTCTCGGACTGCGAGAAGCCGACCGTGGCGTCGGCGAGGTCGATCTTCTCGCCGCCGTAGTCGGCGATCGTGCAGGTGGGGCCTGAGCCTCCGGTGACCTGCTGCTCGCTGCCCTCGGCCTGCTCGGAGCCGGCGGCGCCGGTGCTCCCCTCGTCGTCGTCCTCGGACTTGGCGCAGCCGGCCGCGAGCGCGAGGCTCGCGCTGAGCGCGACGGCGAGCAGGGTTCTGGCGGCGGTACGGGCGTGCGGCTTCATGGTGATACCCCGATTCGGGCGGTGGAGTACGAGGGGCCGGACCGCTGCGCGGGACCGGAGGAATCACGGGATGTTTTACATCGTTGGAAGGAGGCTGTAAACACCTCCCGCAGCACGGATTTGTCCGGTGGAGATCGCCACGGCCCTTGGTGCGCACGGGAGTTGACGCCCCCTCAGCGCGGCGCCGGGGCAGGCCGCGGCGTCCGCCCGGGGGCCGTCCCGGGCGGGCGCCGCGAAGCGGTCAGCGGCCCCCGCGACCGCGCGTGCTCTCCCGCTCCACCAGCGAGAACGCGGGGTGCATCTCCTGCGACTCGGGGACGCCGCCGTCGCCGTGGACGGCGTCGAGGCGCTTGACCACCGACTCCACCGCGAGCCGGGCGATGGCCCGCTTGTCGGGCGCGATGGTGGTCAGCGTGACGGCCCCGTACCGGCTCTCGGTGACGTCGTCGAAGCCGACGACCGCGACGTCCTCCGGCACCCGCAGGCCCCGTTCGGACATCACCCGCATCGCGCCGATCGCGATCAGGTCGTTGTACGCGAAGACCGCGTCCGGCCGCTGCCCGGAGTCCAGCAGCCGCGCCATGGCCGCCGCGCCGTCCGCCCGCTCCCAGCCCTCGCTGTACCCGACCAGCGCCTCGTCCACCGGCACACCGCGGTCCGCAAGCTCCGCCCGCCAGCCGAGAAGGCGCAGGTGGGCGGGTTGCTGCGCGCGGTCCTCGCGGGCGCCGAGGAACGCGATCCGGCGCCGGCCGAGGTCCAGCAGATGGCCGACCGCCTGCCGGGCGGCGGCGATGTTGTCGATCGCGATGTGGTCGTACGGCAGGTCGTAGCGCCGCTCGCCGAGCAGCACCAGCGGGGTCTCCTCGGCCCGACCGCGCAGGTCCTCGGTCTCCAGCTCCAGCGGGCTGAGGATCAGCCCGTCCATCACCCGGGCCCGGAAGCCCTGGCAGACCAGCAGCTCCAGCTCGCGCCGGCCCTGGGTGTGGTCGAGCAGCACGGTGAAGTCGTGCCGCGCGGCCTCGTCGATGACGTGCCCGGCCAGCTCGGCGAAGTAGGGGTTGCCCAGCTCGGGCACCGCCAGCGCGATGATGCCCGTCCGGCCTTTGCGCAGGTGGCGGGCGGTCAGGTTGGGGCGGTAGCCGAGTTCGTCGATGGCCTGCTGCACCCGCGCCCGCATCGCCGGCGTGACGTGCGGATAGTTGTTGACCACGTTCGAGACGGTCTTCACCGACACGCCCGCCCGCTCGGCCACGTCCTTCAGGCTGACTCTCACCGCGTCCTCCTACGCCGTTTGGTCATGCACTGGACACAACGCAGGAGGCGTGCTGTCATGCCAACTGCCCTTGTTTCCAACGTTATACAAGACGGCCGGGGGCAAAGGGCAGACCCAGCACCCGCATTCTCCGACTTCCGGAGGTATCCGTGCACTCCTCCCTCAGACGCGTACGACGGCGACTACTCCGCTGGCCGACGCCCGTTCTGGCGGCCCTCGCCCTGGCGCTGGTCCCGGCCGGTCCGGGCTTTCCGGCCACCGGTCCCGACCGCCAGGCAGCCGCCGACACCGGCGAGGCCGCCGAGGTCCACGGCCTCAAAGGCGAGTACTACACCCACAGCGCCCCCGGCGTGTTCGACTTCCACGAGTTGAAGGCCACCGCCTACGACCCGTCGCTCGACTTCGACAACCTGGAGCCGCGCATCACGGCCCGTACCGGCCAGGCCGACAGCGTCAGCGTGCGCTGGACCGGCGGGATCACCCCCGAGGCCGGCGGCGCGCACACCTTCCACGTCAGCGCCGACAACGGCTTCCGCCTCTGGGTCGACGGCGACGTCGTCATCGACCACTGGGTGGACGACTGGGACAACGAGCAGACCTCGCAGCCCGTGACCCTGGAGGCGGGCCGCACCTACGACCTGAAGGTGGAGTACTTCGAGAACTACGGCGGCTCCAACTTCCACCTGCGCTGGACCCCGCCCGGCGGCGGGAAGGAGGCCGTCCCGCAGTCCGCTTTCTCGCTCCCCGAGGGCTTCGACTACAACGGCCCGACCGAGGTCGCCGTGCAGCCCGACGGCCGCACGCTGACCCTGGACTTCGCCCAGCCGCTCGCCGCTCCCCCGGCGGCCTTCGACGAGCACCTCCAGACCGTCATCGGCGGCGCCGAGTGGCCGCGCTCCGCGGCCGCGCTCGACCCCGGCGACCCTTCCCGGCTGGTCGTCCCGCTCGACGAGCCCGTCGTCGGCCAGGGCGGCTCCGCCGACGTCCGCTACGACGGACAGGGCGGCCTGACCGGCGCGGACGGCACGGACGTCGGCGAGTTCTGGACCTCGGGCCGCAACGGCTCCGAGTACCAGCTGCGCACCGAGTGGGCCGACGAGGTCGACCCCGACCGGCCCCTCCCCGAGTACCCGCGCCCCCAGCTCACCCGCAAGGACTGGCGGAGCCTGAACGGCACCTGGCAGTTCGCCGGCGCCGAGGAGGGCGAGCGCCCGCCCTTCGACCGCCGGCTGGACGAGAAGATCGTGGTGCCCTACCCGGTCGAGTCCGAGCTGTCCGGCGTCCAGCGGCACGAGGAGCGCATGTGGTACAAGCGCACCTTCACCGTGCCGCGCGACTGGCGCGTCGGTAAGTGGGGCGAGCGGCTGCAGCTGAACTTCGACGCGGTCGACTGGAAGGCCGACGTCTGGCTCAACGGCCGGAAGGTCGCCTCCCACAAGGGCGGCTACGACCGGTTCAGCGCCGACGTCACCGAGGCGCTCAGGCCGTGGGGCAGGCAGGAGCTGGTCGTCGGGGTGTACGACCCGACCGACTCCGCCGACGGCGAGAACCCGCCGATGGGCAAGCAGCGGCTGTCGCCCAGCGGCATCTGGTACACCTCCTCCTCCGGCATCTGGCAGTCGGTGTGGATGGAGCCGGTGCCCCGGCAGCACGTCGAGGACCTGGACATCACCGCGGACGTGGCCGGCGAGCAGGCCGTGGTCGAGGTGCGCGGCGTGCGCGACGGGCTGCCGGTGACCGCCACCGCGTACGACGGCCGCCGCCCGGTCGGCACCGCCACCGGCCGGACCGGCGAGGCGCTGACCGTGCCGGTGCCGGACCCGCGGCTGTGGTCCCCGGACGACCCGCACCTGTACGACCTGAAGGTGAAGGTCGGCCGCGGGCACTCCGCCGACCGGGTGCGCGGCTACTTCGGCATGCGCACCGTGGGCGTCGAGACCGTGGACGGGCAGCGGCGCATGATGCTCAACGGCGCGCCGGTGTTCTCCATGGCCACCCTCGACCAGGGCTTCTGGCCCGAGGGCATCCACACCGCGCCCACCGACGAGGCGCTGAAGTACGACCTGGACATGCACAAGGAGATGGGCTTCAACTCCGTGCGCAAGCACATCAAGGTCGAGCCGGACCGGTGGTTCTACCACGCCGACCGGCTGGGGCTGCTGGTGTGGCAGGACATGCCCTCGATGAACACCAAGACGCCCTCGGACAGCGCCCGCGTGCAGTTCGAACACGAGCTGAAGGAGATGGTCGAGCAGCACGACAGCCACCCCTCGGTGGTCATGTGGGTGACCTTCAACGAGGGCTGGGGCCAGTACGACCAGGCCCGTATCGCGGACTACGCCAAGGAGCTGGACCCGACCCGGCTGGTCAACAACATGAGCGGCCACAACTGCTGCGGCGCGGTCGACGGCGGCAACGGCGACATCTCCGACGCGCACGGCTACCCGAGCGCGCAGCTGCCCGCGCCCGACGGCACCCGTGCGCTGGTCAGCGGCGAGTACGGCGGCCTCGGCCTGGGCATCCCGGGCCACGCCTGGCCCGTGCGACACAGCTACGTCGGCGTGGACCGCGCGGCGTACACCGAGGAGTACCTGATCAAGCTGGCCGAGATCGAGCGGTTCGCCGCGTGCAACGGCAGCAGCGGCGCCGTCTACACCCAGATCACGGATGTGGAGGGCGAGCTGAACGGGCTGCTCACGTACGACCGGAAGATCGTCAAGCCCGATGTGGAACGCATCCGGGCCGCCCATGAGGCGCTCGTCGAGGGAGCCGCCGACGGCACCCTCACCTGCGACGCCTCCTGACCCACCGCCCGCCCCCGGACCCCCTCCCCCGGGCCGCGGCACCCGCCGCGCCCGGAACCGGGGGCGGGCCCCGAGCACCAGGCACCCTGCCCGCACGGACCCCTGGGACCCGACATGCCTCCACCGCTC
>NZ_BAAAPF010000277.1:0-9468 GCF_039531005.1 Streptomyces synnematoformans | reverse complement strand
CCGCACCCGAATCCCTGGCGGCCTGCAGCACCTTGCCGATGTCCAGGTAGCTCGTGGCCGGGGTGTCACCGCCCAGCGCGAACGCCTCGTCGGAGGCACGGACGTGCAGTGCATCCCGGTCCGGCGCGGCGTAGACGGCCACGCTCGCGATCCCGGCGTCCCGGCAGGCGCGGGCGACCCGGACGGCGATTTCGCCGCGGTTGGCGATGAGCACCTTGCGCACGTTGGCTCCCTTCTCGGAACACCGAGATTTTAGGTAATGGCGACACCTCTGCGCTGCGGGATCCCGGAGGTGAGCTTGCCCACACAGAGGATGGTCCGCGCCGCCGTACTCGGGCCCGAAGCCCTGAGTTCCCAAGGTACGCCGCTTCCGTGGCCGTGCGCGCGAAACCGGTGTGTGGCCAAGGTCTCGCGCCCGTTGAACAGACGGACGGGGCCTGCTTTTGTGGGAACCCTACGAAGGCGGGGCGGAAACTTTTCGGGTCGCGCTTCCGGCCGTGCTCCGTCGCGCACTCCTCGCGCGCCGGTTGCGTGCCCGTCGCGTGCCGACCGCGTGCCGGTTGCGTGTCCATGGTGCGCGAACCCCCTTGCCGCCCCCGACTACCCATCAGTAGCGTGAGAGCGCCTTCGGACCCGGTGAGGGGGTGCCGCCATGCGCAGAGCCGCCGCGGCGGCGGCCGGTGCCGCGCTGCTCGTGGAAGCGGTCGGGCTGGCCGTCGTGCACTTCATCCTGGGCACCGTCGTCGACCGCCAGGACATGTCCCTCGCCGGCCTCGACTCCGGCGTCATGTCCGGCTCCACGCGCGGGGCGGGCGTCGCCGTCGGGCTCTACCTGCTGTGCTGCGCGGCGGTCTCGCTGCGCGTCGCGGTACGGCACCGGGCCCCCGGGCGCGCCGGGCGGACCCTGCTGGTGAGCTGCGCGGTGCTGCACGCGGTGCTGGCGACGGTCGCCGTCGGGCTGGTGGGCTGGGCGGCGTTCGCGGGGCTGATGGCGGTGTTCGGGCTGATCGTGCTGATGCTGACCGACGAAGGCGCCGCCGTGCGGCGGCGCAGAGCCGACGGCGGCGGTGCGGAGCCGGCGCCGGCGGCCTGAGCCCCGCCGCCGGGGGTACGCGGGAGGGCGTTCCGGCGGCGTCACCCGCTCCGCGGGCCCGTCGCGCGGGTTCTGAGGAGGTCCACCACGTCGCTGAGCCCGACCTCGACGCGTCCGTGGACACGGGGGTTGAGCAGCGTCGTACCGTCGAAGTCCCCGGCGGAGGCAAAGAACGCGACGGGGATCGTCAACGCCTGGAAGAAGGCGAACAGCGGCCGCAGGGCGTGCTCCAGGACGAGCGCATGGTGGTCGCCGCCGCCCGTCGCGGCGAGCAGGACGGGCTTGTTGGCGAGCGCGTACTGTTCGACCAGGTCGAAGAAGTGCTTGAACATGCCCGGATAGGAGCCGCGGTACACCGGAGCGGCGGCGATGAGCAGGTCGGCATCCTCGACCAGGCGCAGCTTCGCCTCCAGCTCCGCCGGGGCCTGATCGCGTTCGACCGTGGTGGTGAACTCGGGTCCCAGGTGGTAGACGTCGACCTGGGACGTCTCTGTGGGGAGCATGTTTCCGAGCGTTTCCAGGATCACGCTGACGAGCCCCATCGTCCGGGACGGACGACTCGGGCTGCCGTTGACGACCACGACGCGCAGAACCGGGCCGGCGGGGCGTGCGTCAGGTGCGGTGCTGGTGCTGGTGCTGGTGCTGGTGCGGGTGCCGGTGTCGGTGCCGGGCAGGGTCTTCATGCCGCCTCTCCTTCCTGTGCGGCGACCTCGCGTCGCACGACGGGGGCGACCTCGGTGCCGAGGCGCTCGATCGCCTCAAGGTGCTCCTTCTGCGGCAGGCCGCCGAATCCCATCTGGAGGAGGGCGCGGTTCAGGCCGTACAGCTCGTGGTAGGTGAGAAGCTTGTCGATCAGCTCCTGAGGGCTGCCGACCAGCAGGCCGGCCGCCGGGGACGACTGCGCGTCGAACGCGGTTCGGGAGAGCGGGAAGCCGGCGCCGCGCTGATGGTTGTTCTCCCTCATCCCCGTGGCGAAGTAGGGGTACATGGTGTCCCGGGCGCTCTGGCTGGTCCGCCCGACGTACCCGTGCACGTTGATGCTGATCGGCAGTGCGTCCGCGTCGTGCCCGGACTGCGCTGCGGCTGCCCGGTAGAGCTCGACCGTCTGCTCGTGGTAGGTCATCGGGCCCAGTAGCAGGGCGAGGGCCATGGGCAGGCCGAGACGGCCGGTGCTGACGGCCGACGCGGGCGATCCTCCGACCCCGACCCAGACGGGGATGGTCCCGCCGTCGGCGCGGGGGGCGATGTCGGCGTCGTAGAGGGGCGGTCGGAAACGGCCCTGCCAGGTCAGCGGGTTCCGGTCGCGGATCTTGAGCAGGAGGTCGAGCTTCTCGCGGAACAGATCCGCGTAGTCCTTCAGGTCGTACCCGAACAGCGGGAAGGACTCGGTGTACGAGCCGCGCCCGGCGATGATCTCGGCGCGGCCGGCGGACAGCAGGTCGATCGTGGCGAACTGCTCCCAGACGCGTACGGGGTCTTCCGAGCTGAGTACGGTGACCGAGCTGGTCAGTTTGATGTTCGCGGTCTTCTCCGCGGCGGCGGCCAGCAGGACGGCCGGCGCCGATCCGACGAAGTCGGAGCGATGGTGCTCACCGACACCGAACACGTCGAGCCCGACCTGGTCGGCGACCTGGGCCTGCTCGATGGTCTCGCGGACGCGCTGCCGCGGCGAGGGGCGCGACCCGGTCGCCGGGTCCTCGGTGATCTCGCCGAAGGTCATGATGCCGATCTCGAATGACATGTCGTTCCTCTGCGTCGTGTCGCCGACGCCCTGCGTCCGGCGGCGGTGGTCTCCCCGGAGAAACCTATCTGCGCACGCAGCTATTCCCTCGCGGGTCGATGCGCTTCTGTCCCTGGGCATTCAGGGCCAGTGGAACGCGGTGCAGACGGCCTTCAGCCTCCACACCCTCAACCACGCCCACAACCGGGCCACGCACGACGGCTCTCACATCGACCCGGCGGGCTTTGCGCTGACCTCCGGCATCTGGGAGCCGTCGGAGGACTGGGAGCCGCCGGAGGGGGACAGCTGAGCCGGGAAGGCCCTGTACCTGCCTGCGCATGATGCGTGTGCAGGCAGGTAGATCGTTGGTTCCGACGACGCTCCACCGATAGCGTGCTGCACATGGCGACCGTAGAGCTGCGAGAACTTGAGTACCAGGCCTGGAACGGCTTCCTGGTCACCCACGATCGGATCTGGCGCGAGATCGAGGCCGGGATCGCCCCGCTGAACGTGAGCATGGCCGAGTACAGCGTGCTGGCCCTGCTGGGCCAGGCCGGTAGGAAGGGCATGCGGATGTCGGAGCTGGCCCAGCGGCGCCTGATGTCGACCGGCGGGTTCACCCGGCTAGCCGACCGGCTGGAGCACCGGGGCCTGATCGAGAGGCGGCCGTCGCCCGGAGACGGCCGTGGCTTCGAGGCCGTCCTCACCCGCGACGGGCGGGCCCTCCTGCGCAAGGCATGGCGCCAGCAGTACAGCGACCTGCACAGGCTCTTCTTCGACCGGCTCGATGACGAGCACCTGCGCAACCTCGCCGAAGTCTGGGCGCGGCTTGCGCCGGACGACGACGGTGCGCTGGAGGAGGGTGCCCCGTAGCCCTGTCTCGGGGCGGCGTTCCCACCCGGGGTCCGAGCAACACACCCGGACCCGGAGATCGGTGGTCAGACCCAGAGATCGGTGATCCGCACGCCCAGTTCCGCGAGCAGTCGCCGCAGCAGCGGCAGCGAGAGGCCGACGACGTTGCCGTGGTCGCCGTCGATGCCGTCGATGAACGCCGACGACCGGCCGTCGAGGGTGAACGCCCCCGCCACGTGCAGGGGTTCGCCGGTCGCGACGTACGCGGCGATCTCGGCGTCGCTCGGCTCCCCGAACCGCACCACCGTCCCGGCGGTCGCGCTCGCCCGCCGGCCCGACGCGGTGTCGATGACGCAGTGCCCGGTCTGCAGCACCCCCGACCGCCCCCGCATCGCCTTCCACCGCGCGGTGGCGTCCTCGGCGTCCACGGGCTTGCCCAGCGCCCTGCCGTCCAGCTCCAGCACCGAGTCGCAGCCGACGACCAGCGCGTCCGCCGCCTCGGGCCGCCCGGCGACGGCGCCGGCCTTCGCCTCGGCGAGCACGAGCGCGAGTTCCGCCGGGGTCGCGGCGGTGACGGAGTCCTCGTCGACGCCGCTGACGAGCACCTCGGGCGCGAGGCCCGCCTGCCGGAGCAGGCCGAGCCGCGCGGGGGACTGCGAGGCGAGCACGAGCGTACGGGCGGGACGCCCGGTGCCGGGATCCTGGGTCATGCGCGCCATCGTAGGCGGCGTCGGACACCGCTACGCAGCCGGTTTGTCAGAGCCGCGGCCTACCCTGGGGCGGGAGTGCGGGGAAGGGACGGCCTCGAACAGGCGGCCGCGTAGCGCGCCGGGGGCCGGGCCCGTAGCCCCAAGCGGGTGTCCGGCGTGGCCCCGCGGGAGATCGAGGGGCCCAGCTTCGAGGGGCCGGGGGCGCAAAACCTCGGGGGTCTGGGGCGTCGCCGCGGTCGGGGCCCGGGGCGTGGCTCCGTGCGGGGCTCGGGGCGCCGTCCCGCGGGGGTCCGGGGGGCGCAGCCCCGCGGGCGTAGCGCCCGCCGGGGGTCCGGGGCGCAGCCCCGTGCGGGCGGGGTCGGGGGCGTCGCCCCCCGTGGGGGTCCGGGGGGCAGCCCCGTGCGTGGACCCGCGGCGGCCTACGTCGGCAGTGCGTCGGGGCCCGCCGCGCCCAGCGTTATCGCCACCAGCGCCGCCAGCGCCAGCAGCCACCCGGCGCGGCGCAACTGCCGTTCGGCCGCGCGCAACTCCTCGTCGGGCTCGTCTGGAGGGTCGGACCACAGCATCTCCCGATGGTCCCGGCCCGGCGCCGGCCGCGCCTGAGTACGCGTACTCAGTTGTCCGCGCCGTACACCCGTTCCCGTACTCGCCGCGCTACCCGGGCCAGTACGTCGTACGCCACGCCTTCGGCCCCGGCCGCGGCGTCCGCCGGGCCGGTACCCGCCGCGCCGGGTCCGCCCACTCGCTGGCCGGCCCGCCCCGCGGGCCCGCCGCGGACGAGGCCGCCCGCGCCTGGACCACCGCCAGCGCCGCCGCCAGCTCCTCCGCCGTCGGGTTGCCCCGGACGACCTTGATCTCCTCGGACATCGGCCCTCCTCACACCGCCGCCACCACGGCGACCGCCCCGCCGCCTACAGCGGGATGTTCCCGTGCTTCTTCGGCGGCAGCGACTCCCGCTTGTTGCGCAGCACCCGCAGCCCCTTCGCCACCTGCCGCCGCGTCTCCGACGGCATGATGACGGCGTCCACATACCCGCGTTCGGCCGCCGCATACGGGTTCAGCAGCGCGTCCTCGTACTCCTGGATCAGCTCGGCGCGCCGCGTCTCCCGCTCCTGCTCGTCCCCGATGGCGGCGAGCGTGCGGCGGTAGAGGATGTTGACGGCGCCCTGCGCGCCCATGACGGCGATCTGCGCGGTCGGCCAGGCCAGGTTCAGGTCCGCGCCGAGGTGCTTGGAGCCCATGACGTCGTACGCGCCGCCGAACGCCTTGCGGGTGATCACCGTGATCAGCGGCACGGTGGCCTCGGCGTAGGCGTAGATCAGCTTGGCGCCGCGGCGGATGATGCCGTCGTACTCCTGGTCCGTGCCCGGCAGGAAGCCGGGGACGTCGACGAAGGTGAGCACGGGGACGTTGAAGGCGTCGCAGGTGCGCACGAAGCGGGCGGCCTTCTCGCTGGCCTTGATGTCCAGGCAGCCGGCGAACTGCATCGGCTGGTTGGCGACGATCCCGACCGGGTGGCCCTCGACCCGGCCGAAGCCGGTGACGATGTTCGGCGCGTACAGCGCCTGCGTCTCCAGGAACTCGCGGTCGTCCAGCACGTGCTCGATGGCGGTGTGCATGTCGTACGGCTGGTTCGCCGAGTCCGGGATGAGGGCGTCCAGCTCGCGGTCCTCGTCGGTGACCTCCGTCACGCCCTCCTCGGGGAAGGCGGGCGGGTCGCTGAGGTTGTTCGACGGCAGGTACGACAGCAGCGCCTTGACGAAGTCGAAGGCGTCCTTCTCGTCGCCCGCCATGTGGTGCGCGACGCCGGAGGTGGTGTTGTGCGTACGGGCGCCGCCCAGCTCCTCGAAGCCGACGTCCTCGCCGGTGACGGTCTTGATGACGTCGGGTCCTGTGATGAACATGTGCGACGTGCCGTCCACCATCACGGTGAAGTCCGTGATCGCCGGCGAGTACACCGCGCCGCCCGCGCACGGGCCGACGATGACGCTGATCTGCGGGACGACGCCGGAGCCGTGGACGTTGCGGCGGAAGATCTCCGCGAAGAGCCCGAGCGCGACGACGCCCTCCTGGATGCGCGCGCCGCCGCCGTCGTTGATGCCGATGACCGGACAGCCGGTCTTCATGGCGAAGTCCATCGCCTTGACGATCTTCTCGCCGTACACCTCGCCGAGGGAGCCGCCGAAGACGGTGAAGTCCTGCGAGTACACCACGACGGGCCGGCCGTCCACGGTCCCGTAGCCGGTGACGACGCCGTCGCCGTACGGGCGGTTGGCCTCGATGCCGAAGTTCGTCGAGCGGTGCCGGGCGAACTCGTCCAGCTCGGTGAACGACCCCTCGTCCAGCAGCAGGTCGACCCGCTCGCGCGCGGTCAGCTTGCCCTTCGCGTGCTGCTTCTCCACCGCGCGCGCCGATCCGGCGTGCGTGGCCTCCTCGATCCGCCGGCTCAGGTCGGCGATCCGGCCGGCCGTCGTGTGGATGTCCGCCGTCTCGGCGGGTGGCTCGTGCGCCTCGGCCATCGGGGTGCGGCTCCTGCTCGTCGGGGGAGGGACCTACCGCTACGTAGGCTATCGGCGCGGGGCCGCCGCACGGGTGCGGCGTTGGCCACATCCGCGGCGTGGCGCCGCCGCCTGCCGGGCGGGCGCCTGGCCGTAGGGTGGCGATATGAGTGCAGATCGGGGAAGCCGCTGGTCCGACCTCGACCGCCCGCCGCTCAACGCCGACGCGCTGCGCCGGGCGCTCGTACGGACCGGAGGGCTGTGGACGTCGCTCGACGTCGTCGAGGCCACCGGCTCCACGAACGCCGACCTCGCCGCGCGCGCCCGCGCGGGCGCGGCCGAGGGCGCGGTGCTGGTCGCGGAGGAGCAGACGGCCGGGCGCGGCCGGCTGGACCGCGGCTGGTCGGCGCCGGCCAGATCCGGCCTCTTCCTCTCCGTGCTGCTGCGCCCCGAGGGCGTGCCGGTGCACCGCTGGGGCTGGCTGCCGCTGCTCGCCGGCGTCGCGGTGGCGACCGCGCTGCCCCGGGCCGCGGGCGTGGACACGGCGCTGAAGTGGCCCAACGACGTGCTCGTGACCGTCGAGGGCGAGGAGCGCAAGGCGGGCGGCATCCTCGTGGAGCGGGTCGACGCCGCGGGCGAGGCGGTGGTCCTCGGCATCGGCGTCAACGTCACGCTGCGCGCGGACGAGCTGCCCGTGCCGCAGGCCGGCTCGCTGGCGCTGGCGGGCGCGAAGGTCACCGACCGGGACCCGCTGCTGCGCGCGCTGCTGCGGTCGCTGGAGCGCTGGTACGGCAGCTGGCGCACCGCCGGCGGCGACCCGGCCGGCGCCCGGCTGCAGGAGACGTACGCGGCGGGCTGCGCGACGCTCGGCCGGCAGGTCCGCGCGGAGCTGCCGGGCGGCGCCTCGGTCACCGGGGAGGCCGTCGCGGTGGACGGCGACGGACGGCTGGTCCTGGCCACGGCGGCGGGGCTGCAGGAGCCGGTGGGCGCGGGGGACGTGGTGCACCTGCGGCCCGCGGCCGAAGCGGAGTGAGCTGGGCCACATTTCCCGTATCGTTGAGGCCGCAGGGTCGGTGGCCGGGAAACGGACGGGGGGAGGGGGCAGCCGGTGAGTGAGGTTGCGGGCTCCTCCGGTGCGGAAGAGCCGGAAGAGCCGGAAGGCCGGGAACGTACGGAAGGTGAGGAAGGCGACGAAGGCACCGAAGGTGCCGGGGGCGCGGAAGGTGCCGTACGGGCGGAAGGGCCGGAGGGCGACGAGGACCCCATCGCGCTCCGCATCGAGCAGCTGGTCCTGGGCTCGGAGCGGCGCTACACCCCCTTCCAGGCCGCGCGGGCTGCGGGCGTGCCGATGGAGCTGGCGGCCCGCTTCTGGCGCGCCATGGGCTTCGCCGACATCGGCCAGGCCAAGGCGCTCACCGAGGCCGACGTCCTCGCGCTGCGCCGGCTGGCGGGCCTGGTGGAGGCCGGGCTGCTCAGCGAGGCCATGGCCGTGCAGGTGGCGCGCTCCACCGGGCAGACGACGGCCCGGCTGGCGGACTGGCAGATCGACTCCTTCCTCGAAGGGCTCACCGAGCCGCAGGAGGGCATGTCCCGCACCGAGATCGCGTACCCGCTGGTCGAGCTGCTGCTGCCGGAGCTGGAGGAGTTCCTCGTCTACGTCTGGCGCCGGCAGCTGGCCGCGGCCACCGGCCGGGTCGTGCAGGCGCAGGACGACGACGAGATGGTCGACCGCCGCCTCGCGGTGGGCTTCGCCGACCTGGTCGGCTTCACCCGGCTGACCCGGCGTCTGGAGGAGGAGGAGCTGGGCGAGCTGGTCGAGGCGTTCGAGACGACCGCCGCCGACCTGGTCGCCGCCCACGGCGGCCGGCTCATCAAGACCCTGGGCGACGAGGTGCTGTTCGCCGCCGACGAGGCGGGCACGGCGGCGGAGATCAGCGTCCGGCTGATCGAGACACTGGCCCACGACGAGACGATGCCGGAGCTGCGGGTGGGCATCGCCTTCGGCACGGTGACGACGCGCATGGGCGACGTGTTCGGCACGACGGTGAACCTGGCGTCGCGGCTGACGTCGATCGCGCCGAAGGACACGGTGCTGGTGGACGGCGACTTCGCGGAGGAACTGATAGGGGACGGCGACGCCCCGGAGTCGGAGGCGGAGGCCACGGCGGCGGAGAAGGCGGCGGCGGAGGGCGGCACGGGGGAGGCGGCCCCGTCGTACCGCTTCGCGCTGCAGCCGATGTGGCAGCGGCCGGTGCGCGGCCTGGGCGTGGTGGAGCCGTGGCTGCTGAGCCGGAGGACCTGACGGCTCCGGGCCGCACCCCCGGCCTCACCCGGCCCGCCCAGCAGTACGTTGACGGCGACGCGTTCGACGTTGCGGTCGGCGACTGACTCACGCGCGTGCAAACGCCGCCCGCTCAGACAACGAGGACAGGTACGTGCAGCCATCGCGGGGCAGGAGACGTCCGTGCACGGCGCGGTGTGGGCCGACGGCGGCTGCGCGAGTGACGTTCTCTCAACGCGGTTCGTTGGCGACCCTCACATCCGGGATCTCAGCACGTCGACCTCACAGCCCGGCGCGAACGGGTCGAAGCCGTG
>NZ_BAAAPF010000276.1:0-9494 GCF_039531005.1 Streptomyces synnematoformans | reverse complement strand
GGCGGGCGGCGCCGCGGCTCTGCGGCGGGACCGGGGCGGCGGTGGCCGCGGCGGCGTCGGCGGTGTCGGCGGGGGATCGGGGCGCGGAAGGGGTCATCGCAGGGCGGTCCTCGTCTTCGTACGGTCCTTCGCCCGGGACACGATCCAGCGGCCGACGTCCGGCCGCAGCCGGCCGGCGCCGTGGACGTCGAGCCGCGGGCTGACGTCGAGGTGGTCCAGCAGCCGCAGCACCGTGAACGCCGCGCTGGTCTCCGGCCCCCAGCCGCCGTCGCCGAGCAGCGCCGGGTCCTGCAGCGGGCGGCGCAGCGACACGTCGCCGAGCCCGTCCTGCGCGCCGGGCACCGCGCGGCGTACCGCCGCCCGCCACGTCTCGCCGGGGTCGGCGAACACCAGCCGGACGCCGGCGGGCCGGTGCCACGACTCGCAGCCCGGGTCGGCGACGGCGTGCACGTCGGCGCGCTCGCCGCCGCGGAAGTCGTCGCAGCGGACGACGAGTTCGTAGTCGCCGGCCGCTTCGAACCGGCCGGGCCCGACGACGACGCAGGCGGTCTTCCCGGCCACGTGCGCGCGGAAGTCGGCGACGCCGACGGGGCGGACGCCGGCGAGCAGCGGGTCGGCCATGCGGCCCTCGTCGAGGATGCGGCAGTACGCCCCGTACCGCGCGGCCAGCTCACGCACCCGCGCGTCCCCGGCCCCGTAGCGGTCCACCTGCTCGCCGACGTAGGCGGTGAACGCCTCCCGTACGACGTCGGGCGGCGCCTCCGCGCCGACCGCCGCGGCGAACTCCCGCCCGGCGGCCGCGGCGCCGCCGGCCGCCGTGTCCTCCGGGAACAGCCCCAGCGCCGCCGCCAGGCACTCCTGCCGCTCGCGCAGCGCCGCCAACAGCACCGGCGTCTCGGGGTGCGTACTGCCCAGCGCCAGCTGCCGTTCGTACGCCGCCACGGCCGCCTCCGTGCGGCCCAGCGCGTCCAGGGCGTGCGCGCGCAGCCGCCACGCGGCGCGGGACTTGCCGCGCAGCGCCAGCGCCTTGTCCGCCAGCTCCACCGCGAGCAGCAACTCCCGCTCGCCGCCCGCCTCCACCGCGCGCTCGCCGGCCCGCAGCAGGGTGTCGAACAGCTCCCCGCCCACCGCCGCGCGGCGCGGCGGCGGGGCGGTGCCGAGCATCGCGCCGAGCGCCGCCACCAGGGCGGTGCGCGCGGGCCCCGGGCCCACGCTCGGCGGCCCGCCGGCGTCCTCCCCGGCCGTCAGCCCGGCGAGGTATCCGGTGCACACGCGGGCGCACTCCGCGAGCGCGAGCGTCTGTTCTGCCCGGGCCCGGCGGGACGGTCTGGATCGCGGAGTCTTCATCGTGCTCCCGGTTCGTACGGCGGGGTGCGACTGTTCCGCAGCCACGGACGCCGGATCTGGCCACCCGGCAGACGTGAGGTGAACACTGCGGGAAGCTCAGGTCGCGGACGCAGGGGGCGACAGGTGGGCGACGGGAAGGTGGGACCGGCGGCCCTGCGGGTAGGGTCGGACGGTGCCCGACCGGTACGCCGCCGGAGCGGCCCGCGGCCGGCAGGCCGACGGCCGTACGGATCGAAGAGTCGACGAAGGGAACCGCCGTGGAGCAGCTGCCGCCCGAATTCCTCACCCCCGGCTCGTCGTCGTTCGTGGATTTCCTCGCCTCCCACGCCCCCGAACAGCTCCCCGCCCACCGCCGGTTGCCGGACGACGCGGGCGCCGGCACCCTGCCCGACTTCCCGCACGGCACGACGATCGTCGCCGCCACGTACGCCGACGGCGTCCTCCTCGCCGCCGACCGCCGCGTCACCCTGGGCAACGGCATGATCGCGCACCGGGAGTTCGAGAAGCTCTTCCCGGCCGACGAGTTCTCCGCCGTCGGCATCGCCGGCTCCACCGGCATGGCCGAGGAGATGGTCCGCCTGCTCCGCCTGGAGCTGGAGCACTACGAGAAGATCGAGACCGTCCCGCTCTCCCTGGAGGGCAAGGCCAACCGGCTCGGCACCCTCATCCGCGACAACCTCGGCCCCGCCATGCAGGGCCTCGCCGTCGTGCCGCTCTTCGCGGGGTACGACCCGCGCGGCGGGGCCGCGCGGATCTACTCGTACGACATCACCGGCGGACGCGCGGAGGAGAAGGGCTTCGCGGGCACCGGCTCGGGGTCGGTCTACGCGCGCGGGGCGCTGAAGAAGCTGTACCGCGAAGGGATGGGCGAGGAGGACGCCGTGACGATGGCCGTGCAGGCGCTCTACGACGCGGCCGAGGACGACAGCGCCACCGGCGGCCCCGACGCCACCCGCCGCATCTACCCGCTGGTCTGCACCGTCACCGAGGAGGGCTGCCGGCGGCTGCCCGAGGCCCGGGTGGCGGAGCTGTCGCTGGCCGTGCTGGACGGCCGCCGCGGCCGGCCGGACGGGCCGAACGCGCCGCTGTCGTAGCGGACTCCGCCGCCCCCCCGGCAGCGGAGTCCGCCGAGCTGCGCCGGCACACTCACCCCGGCGGCCGGCGGCGCGCGATGTCGGACACCGGGCCGAGGTGGCCGAGCTTGTCGGGGTTGACCACGGACCGGATCGCCTGCACCGCGCCGTCGGCCAGGTCGAGTTCGAACACGCTGGCCACCCGCCCCCGGGCGTCGTACATCACCGCGCCCGGCCGGCCGTTGACCCAGGCCGGCCGGAGGGAGACGCCGAGCTGCCGGCACCGCCGGAACAGCCCGAGGACCAGCCGCAGGACGGGCTCCCGGCCGGCCGGCGGATGCTCGACCACCTGGGTCTTGCCGCCGCCGTCCGTGTGCAGCACCACGTCGGGCGCGAGCATCCGCAGCAGCACGTCCATGTCGCCGCCCGCGGCCGCCTCGAAGAACCGGCGAGCCAGCTCCTCGGTCTCCGCCTGCCGCGCAGGCGGCGGGGCGCCGCCCTCCCCGGCCCCGGCGGCGATGTGCCGCCGGGCGCGGGCGAAGATCTTCCGGCAGTTGACCTCGGACTTGCCGGTGATCCGCGCCACCTCCGGATAGCCGTAGCCGAAGACCTCGCGCAGCATGAACACCGCCCGCTCCACCGGCGAGAGGGACTCCAGCAGCACCAGGAACGCCATCGACAGCGAGTCCGACAGCTCGGCGTACTCGGCCGGCCCCGGCCGGTCGGCGGGCACCACGACCGGCTCGGGCAGCCAGTCGCCCACGTACCTCTCCCGCCGCACCCGGGCCGAGCCGAGGTAGTTGATGCCGAGCCGGGTCACGGCCGTCGTCAGATACGCCTTGGGGTCGGCGACGACGGTGCCCGCCCGCCGCGCCCGGGTCAGGCCGAGGAACGCGTCCTGCACGATGTCCTCGGAGTCGCCCACGGACCCCGTCATCCCGTAGGCGATGGAGAACAGCAGCGGCCGGTAGCCGGCCGCGGCCGCGCCCGTCTCGTCCTCGCCCGTCCCGTCCTCGTCAGCCGGCCCAGGCACGGAACCCCTCCCGCCAGCTCGGGAAGCGCGGCACCCAGCCCAGCTCCCTGCGCGCCTTGTCGTTCGAGCACCCGCGCGCCGCCGTCATCTGCTCCACGAAGAACCCGCCGGCCAGCAGCCGCCCGAGCCAGGCGGGCAGGTGCATCGGCGGCTTGGCGCCCGCGACCTCGGCGAGGTACGGCAGCCACTCGGCGACCGGCGCCGGTTCGTCGTCGACGACGTTGTAGGCGCCGGGGACGCCGTCCTCCACCGCGGCGAGCGTCGCGGCCGCGGCGTCGGCGACCTCGATGAACGACCAGACGCCGGCGCCGCCGCCGATCACCGGCAGCTGCCGCTTCCGCACGGCGTCCACCAGGTGGTCCGAGGCGCCCTGCCCGTAGAACGTGCCGTAGCGCAGCACGATGCCCTCCGGTACCCCGAGCGGCACGTTCTCGTCCACGTGCCGGACCGCCGCCAGCGTACGCGCCGCCGACGCGACGGGCGGCTCCGCGACGGCCGGGTCCTCCTCGGACTTCACCGGGCCGCCGGAGTGCTCGTAGACGAAGCTGTGGCCCTGGGCGACGACGCGGCGGGTGCCCGCCCGCTCCGCGGCGGCCAGCAGGTTGTCGGTGCCCCGGGTGCGGAGTTCGTTCGTGGCGGCGAACACCTTGTCGACGTTGCGGAGGCTCCGCACGCCGCCCAGCGCGGTCATCTGGTGCACGATGACGTCCGGCTCCGCGGCTGCCACCGCCGCGATCACCGCCTCCCGGTCCAGCCCGTCCAGGACCACCGGCTCCGCTCCCGCCGCGCGCAGCCCCGCGGCGTTGGCGGGCGTCCGCGTGGTGGCGGTGACGGCGTGGCCCGAGGCGACCAGCCCGGGGACGAGGTGCCGCCCCAGCGCACCGGTCGCCCCCGTGACGAAGACTCGCATGATGTTCCCTTTCCGTGGTGATGACCCCTGGAGACAGAGCAGCACCCGGATCTGTGACACCCGGCCGCACCGGGACCCGCGGGCGGGGCGCATAACGGGAGGCGGCGGGCGGCGGCGCGCGGGTACCGTGCGGACGATGAGCGACCCCGTCCTCTTCCCGCCCGGCCTGCCCGTCCTCACCGAGATGCGCGTGCACGCCTCCGGACGCGCCTGGCTGGCCGAGCTGCCCGCCCTGGTGGAGAAGCTCCGCGCCCGCTGGTCGCTGCGCCTCGGCGCCCCGTTCGCAGGCGGCAGCTGCTCCTGGGTGGCGCCCGCCCGGCTGCCCGACGGCACCCGCGCCGTGTTCAAGGTCACCTGGCCGCACCGCGAGGCGGCGGGCGAGGCCGAGGGCCTGCGCAACTGGGCGGGCCGGGGCGCCGTCCGCCTCCTCGACCACGACCCCGGACACCACGCGCTGCTGCTGGAGCGCTGCGAGCCGGGCACCGAACTCGGCGCCGCCGGCGGGCTCGGCGCCGAGCACCGGCTGCGGCTCGGCGCGGAGGTGCTGCGCGAACTGTGGCGCGCCCCGGTGCCGCGGGACTGCTCGCTGGAGCGGGTCGCGGACGTGTGCGCCGAGTGGGCCGACCTCGTCGAGGAGCGCATGGCGCGGCTGCGCCCCGGCTACGACCCCGGGCTGGTCGCCCACGGCGCCCGGCTCCTCCGCGAACTGCCCGGCAGCGCCGCCCGGGAGGCCGTCGTCCACGGCGACTTCAACCCCGGCAACGTCCTCGCCGCCGGGCGCCGCCCGTGGCTGGCCATCGACGCCAAGCCGATGACCGGCGACCCGGGCTACGACCCGTTCCCGCTGCTGGAGCAGATCGACGACCCGTTCGCCGCCGCGGACCCGCACCGCACGGTCGCGCACCGGCTGGCGCTGCTCGCCGGCGAACTGGGCGAGGACACGGACCGGCTGGCGGCGTGGGCGGTGGCCCGCCTGGTGGAGGAGGCGCTGTGGCGCGCGGAGCACGGGCGGGCCCCGTACGGCGCGCAGCTGCTCGGGAAGGCGCGGCTGCTGGGGGACGCGGCGGGCCTGTAAGGGCCCTAGGCGCCGAAGTCGCCGGACTTGACGCCGTCGACGAACGACTCCCAGGCGGCGGCGGTGAAGACCAGGGCGGGGCCGTGCGGATCCTTGCTGTCGCGCACCGGGACGAGAGTGGCGTGGAACCCGTCCGCCACCTCAAGGCAGGCGGTCGCCGGGGAGTCGCTGTAGCTGGTCTTGCGCCACCGGGCGTCACTCAGGTCGAACCGGTCATTCCATGCGGTCATGTCCGCAGTCTTCCGCCCGCGACCGGAGCGGGGCAAGGGATCCGCCCTTGGCCGAACCGGCACCCCGTGGCCGCCGGTTACGCCGCCACGGAGCGGCGGGGCAGCGGGGCGGGGGCGCCGGGGAGGAGTTGCCCCCGACCCGGGCCGGGACGGATCCGCCCGCCCGCCCCGCGCGCAGTCAGGCGGGACAGGCGGGGCAGGCGGGCGGGGAGTGGACGGACGCACCCGGGTCGGGCGTGCCGGCGTACGAACCGGGTGCGTCCGTCCGGCTTCAGGTGCCGCTCCGCCGCGGATACGGCGTACGCGGCGGCCGCGGCTGCCGCGGCTCAGACACCGGCGACGGACTGGATCCAGGAGCGGTACCGCGTGACGTTCGTGTACGCGGTGGTGGTCTGCCGGTCGCTGGTGGACGCGACGCCGACCTGGACGCCGTTCGCCATCATCGGACCGCCGGAGTCACCGCCGGCCGTGATGCCGTTGCCGTACCGGGCGCAGATCGCGCTGCCGCCGTAGGCGTCGTAGCAGCCGCCGGTGACGGTCACGTTGGCGACCTTCAGGTACTGGGACTGGCAGTTGATCTCCTGCCCGCAGCGGGAGGTCGCGCCCCAGCCGTAGACCTGCACGCTCTGCCCGACCCGCACGGAACCGGGCTGGCCGAGCGTCGCGTACGTGGTGGACACGGACCGGTCGAGCCGGACGAGCGCCAGGTCCGAGGAGTGGGTGTAGGTCTGCACCCCGTTGGCCACGGTGCCGCCGCTGGTCTGGTCGAGGCTGCCGATGCGGAAGGACAGCCCGCCGCCGCCGACGCAGTGCCTGGCGGTGAGTATCCAGGTGGGCGCGATGATCGACGCGCTGCACGTCTGGCGCCCGTTGGAGAACAGCCGTGCGGCCCAGGGGCCGCTCTGCGCGTAGCCGCCGCCGATGATCTTCGTGGTGGGCGGGCCGTCCGCGGTGGGGGCGTGTGCCGCCGTGCGGACGTCGGCGGAGCCGGAGGCGGACGTGTGGTCCGCGGCGACTGCCGTGCCGCCCAGGGTGAGGGCGGCCAGCAGGGCGGCGAGGAGCGTGGGGAGTGATCTGGTTATTCGCAAGGTTCCTCGTTTCCGAAGGCACGCGGGATCGGGTGGGCCCGCGTGTGGAGGGCCAGGGAAGTACCAGCCGTCAGGATTCCGGAAACCGGGCGTTCGCGGTAATCACAACTTCCCATAACGCGCCGCGATGGCGGCGCCGTTGCCCGGGGCCTCGGCCCGGGGGGTGGCAACCGCGGCGGGGAAGGCGGCAGTTGGAGTGCCCCTGGCTCGATCAGTATGCGCCCGGGGAGTCGTGGCAGTACGCTGCCGTGATCGTGGAGCTGGGCGCGGAAGGCGGTACGGGCGTGGGTGCGGGCGGTCTTGAGCTGCCCCCGGCAGGCGGTCCCGAGGACGAGGGCCGCGGGGGTGGCGGCTCGACCGAGCCGCCGCCGGGTGAGCCTCCGCCGCCCGGGACGGTGTCGCTGGCCCGGCCCATGGAGATCGGAGCGGAGATCGGCTGGGGCGCGGACGACTGGGACGAGGTACGCACCCGGGCGGCCCGCGCGGGCCGGGCGTACATCTGGCTGAACGTCGTCGAGCAGCGACTGCGCTCCGTCGTCGCCGCGGTGCTGCGCCCCGTCTACGAGCCGGTGCACGGCGAGGAGTGGGTCGTCGCCGCGGCGGGGCCCGCGGGCCAGGAGTGGGTGCAGCGGGCCGTCGCGGTGCGGGAGGTCAGCCGGCGCAAGGGCTATCTGCTCGACCCCGCCGACGACAACGTCATCAGCTTCCTGACGCTGCCGCAGCTGCGCGAGCTGATGGTGCAGCACTGGCCGTGCTTCGAGCCGTACCTCGACGACCGGCGCGACCTGGAACTCGCGCTCGACGAGCTGGAGGTCGCCCGCAACGTCGTCTCGCGCAACCGCGCCCTGTCCGGCACCGTGCTGGCGCAGGCCGAGCGCGCGGCGGCCCGGCTGCTGCGCCTCCTCGGCGCCGACGACCAGCCGCCGTCCGCGGACCGGCTGCCGGTGGACGCGGTGGAGGACCTCGTCGGCGACCGGTACGCCGACGTCGTCGGCGTCCACCCGGACCGGGTGGGGCTGCAAAGGGCGCTGCCCGCCGAGGACCTCTTCGGCGGCGCCCGGCGGCTCGACGCGATCGGCATCGGGCTCAACCTGCTGGTGCAGAACTACTCCGGCCGCCGCCTCGGCCGGCTCGCGGAGGGCGGCTGCCGGGTCCGGCTGCTGTTCCTCAACCCGGCGAGCAGCACCGTCCGCCGCCGGGAGCGCGAACTGGGCATGAAGCGGGGCGAGCTGGCGCGGGCGGTGGAGACGAACATCATCCACATGCGCCGGGTGCGCTCCCGGCTGCGCCCGCAGGGCGGCGGGGATCCGGCGGGGGCGTTCGAGATCCGGGTCTTCGACGAGACGCCGCGGTTCACGGCGTACCTGATCAACGGCGACCGGCCGGACGGCCTCGGGGTGGTGCAGACGTACCTGCGGCGGGCCCGCGGGGCGGAGGCGCCGGCGCTGGTGCTGCGGGCCGCCCGGCGGGAGCTGGTGCACGGGGAGGGCGGCGGCGAGCCGGGGCTCTTCGAGGTGTACCGGGAGGAGTTCGAGAGCTTCTGGACGGACGCGCGGCCGGTCTCCTGACGGCCGGTCGCCGCAGGTCGGCCGTGCGCCGCCGCGGCGCCCCCTCCTCTCGACGGCCCCTCCGGCGCCCCTTCCGGTGGCCCTTTCCACGCCCCTTTCCACGCCCCTCCGGGGCTCCCCGGCATCCGGAATCTTGCGGTCCGGTATGTCAGTGGCGGGTGAGAGTGTGGGGTCACTGGCCACAGAACAGGGAGGGCGCCCATGGGGTGGTACGGGGAGCTGCTGGTCGGCTTCGACCTGGAAACGACCGGGACGGACCCGGGGGAGGCGCGGATCGTCTCCGCCGCCGTCGTGGAGGCCGTCCGCGGCGTGCCGGCGCGCCGGCGGGAGTGGCTGGCCGACCCCGGCGTTCCGGTGCCGCCGGAGACGACCGCGATCCACGGCATCACCGACGAGCGGGCGACGGCCCACGGGCGGCCGGCGGCGGAGGTCGCGGACGCGGTGGCGGAGGCGCTGGCGGCCCACTGGCTGCGCGGGGTTCCCGTCGTGGCGTACAACGCCGCGTTCGACCTGACGCTGCTGGCCGCGGAGTTGCGCCGCCACGGGCTCGCGCCGATGCGCGAGCGGCTGGGCGGCGGGGAGGAGGGCCCGGTGATCGATCCGTACGCGATGGACAGGACGGTGGACCCGTTCCGGGAGGGCAAGAGGACGCTGGAGGCGGTCTGCGCGGAGTACGGGGTGGTGCTCGGCCGCGCGCACGACGCCGCGGAGGACGCGCTCGCCGCGGTCCGGCTGGCGGTGGCGATAGCCGAGCGGTACGGGGACGTGGCGTCGGCCGGCGCCTGGGACCTGCACCGCGGCCAGGCGGGCTGGCATGCGGAGCGCGCGGAGGGCTACCGCCAGTGGCTCCTGCGCCAGACCCGCCCCCCGGCCCCGGCGGCCGGCTCCGCCACGCCGCCACCGCCCCCGGCGGCGGAGCCGGTGCCGAAGCGCGGCCTCGGCGCGGACGACGCGGTGGCGTAACCGGGTCGTGGGGCGCCGGGCCCGGCGGGCTGCCCTCGTCGCGTTTGGTGCGCGTTTCGGCGCGGACGGCGTGGTGGCGTAGCCGGGGCGTAGGTGACCGCGGGCCGGCGGTCCACGGCCGCACCTGCCGCGTCGGCACTGCCTCCCGCGGGGGAGGCGGCGCCGACGTGGGTGGGCGGTGGCGTAGTCGGGCAGGGCTGCGGGGAG